>JBLINQ010000026.1:0-40403 GCA_047639315.1 Planctomycetota bacterium | reverse complement strand
TTGCCGGCAAGCTGTCCACAACCTTCAACAAGCGTGGATTTGAACTGGCCCCATTGCAAGAAGACTGGGTGGCGGAGAAAATTGATGTCGGTGAGGAAGACCTTCTCAAAGACATGCGATTGCTCTTTACAGACGGAACGCTCCACTCGGGAGCAAATGCTTATCGTTACTTAATGCGCCGCATCTGGTGGGCCTACCCGATCTATCTTCTGTCGATCATCCCAGGCTTGAGTCATCTCTTCGATTGGTCGTATCGAAAATTTGCCGACAACCGACATCGCATCTCGACCACATGCAAGATATCACCGCAGCCTAAGAAGAGCGTTGACGATTGAGCTGCGATTGAACGTGGGCTATGAAGGTAACGCGCACAGTCGCAAGCGTGAATCGAACTCTTCATAGGTGGCCGTTCTTAACCATGTGGTGCGATCGTCTTCGTCGGCAACAAGGTCGGACACCCGCCAGAAACGGATCATCTGCTTAAGGCGTGCGAGCGCTTTCTTGGGGTTGGCACCTCGATCGATCATTTTGCCAGCGTAGTCCAAGAGGAAGAGGGCCGACTCGATTCTTGTTGCCTCATATCCTGAGAATACCCAAGGGTTCGCCAAGGCCGCACGACCGATCATGACGTATTGACAACCAGTCTCTTCTCTCATGCGTTCGGCTGACTCAAGATCCTCGACGCCGCCATTGCCGCAGATCGGCATGGTTGTGATGGCCCGAGCGCGTGCGATCCGACGCCAGTCGATCGCTTCAGCGTTGTAAGCTTCTTTCTTAGTGCGACAGTGGATGGTGAGCAGGCTTGCCCCTGAATCGTCAACGGCACGCACGATGTCTTCGAGCTTGCTGTCGTCATTCACCCCAGAACGAATTTTAGCCGTAACCGGGATCTTGCCACCTACACCCTCGACACAGGCGTTGATGATCGGCGTGAGGTCTTGGGGGAAATCTAAAAGGGCTGAGCCGACGCAGCCTTTCTTTGCTCCTCGAGCGGGACACCCAAAATTGAGATCAACAATGGGGACGCCCATCTCGGCCGCAAGAGCTGCTGAGTCTTTTAAGATCTCGAGATTCTTGCCCATGAACTGAAGGCCGACGGGCGTGGCGTAACGATTGGGACCAAGGTGCTTGTCCAAGACATGCCGAGGCGGGACCAATTGGTGTAGTCGGACGAACTCTGTGAATGCTCCTCCCAAGATCTCAGGAGGATGAGTTTCCATCAAAAGGTCGCGAAAACACGCATCGGTCACGCCGTCCATCGGGGCCAGAAGCCACGGGCTTGAGAATGGCAGCGGTTGGCGGCCACCATCGATGGGAACTTTGCTGGGGAAGTGATGATTCATGTCGTGACAGGGTATCGATCTCGAGCGCGTAATTCTTCCCCAAGAAATATCGAATCTGCCGAACGGACAAAACCCCAAGATTTCCATCGATTCCGTGCTTTCGAGATATGGAATCATGCCTCGAAGATCACGAAGCATCAATCCTCGGAAAACCATTCAAGCAGTAATCTTAGGACGGTCGATAGCTGGGGCAGGAATAATTCGCCGCCAGAATTTGAGGACGTGTAAATGATCTCGCGAACACTGAGACAACTCATCATATTGACCCCTTTGCTTCTCTGCTTTTCATGTGGAGGTGGAGGTGATTCAAATGCCGACAACGGTGCATTCACCCTGAACTCACAGTTGGCCATCGCGTCTAACTATGTCGGCGGCGTTGCTGGCATGGGGACCATGGCATTTGCGCTCGTCAATGAACTCGAGCAAAACGGCAGCGACCTCAATGGCGATGGCGACTTTGCTGACAACATTGTCCACATGATTGACACTGTCACTGGCGCTAAGACCAATCTCGGTTATGCCGCGACCGTGGGAATGGTGAGCAACAACACGCATATCGCCTGGGGCGCCCTTGAAGCCTCCCAGTTTAACGTTGATTTGAATGGTGATGGCGACACGGGCGATCGTGTCCTCGTGGTCTTTGATCCGACCTTGCCGCTGAGTGCAACCAATCCCTTTAATACCGGGATCTCAATAGATCAATCGAGCCCACTCCGGGGAGACGGCGATCTTTTCGTGTTCGTGACGAACGAGGTCAATGAATCTGCGGACTTGAACGCTGACCTAATCCTCGACGACCTTGTTATCCAGTCATTTAGCACGGCAACAATGACCCCGTTCAATACCGCGCTTTCGACGACCGATTTCAATTTCCAAACACAATTCAATCTCATCTTGTTTACTGCAGACGAAGCAGCACAAGAGACTGGAGTAATGGGGGCAGGCGCCGATCTTAATGGTGACGGTGATAGCGGTGATACTGTTCTCTACTTCGCTGATCCAGGAGCTGCATCAGTGACCGCTGTTGGTGGGAATCCGGGTCCTGGTCGTGCTGTTATTGCAGCCTCCTACGGGATCTTCGGTACCCAGGCCGCCCCCGCATTTGTTTACACAATTACTGAAGGTGGGGATGGCGGTGTCTCGCTCAATGCAACCGGCATAGTGAACGACCTCGATATCGAAGACATGATTTGTGCCGTCTTCTTGGTCGCATCGATGACTGAGATTTTTCCGGGTGGTGGCTTGGCAGTTGAGCCGACGCGCTACTCTGGATCTGACACTCGACTCTTGTGTTCCGCGGTCGAATCATCCAACACCTCACCTGGTTTTGATTTTAATAACGACGGCGATTTTGACGACCTTGTACCTTTTTGGATTGACCTCGCGAACCCGGCCATCGCCAACAATATTGTGATTGCTCAAGACGACGGCCAAACTGGTTTCCCTTTTGTTTGTGGCCAGTCGATCTTGCTTCGAGCCTCAGAAGCAGCTCAAGGGCCGAACGGAACCAATTACAACGTGTCACAAGGTGACACCGACACAGGAGACTTTGTCTTCTTCCATGTGAACACAACTGGCGGTGTTTCGATCCCAACGAACTTGGAGATGGCCGGCTCTGAAGGCCTCTGCTCTCCGAACGCCCGTGACTTCATCACCATCATCTCGAATGAGGCAGACAATGGCAACTCGGACTACAACACCGACGGTGACAGTAGTGATGAGATTGCCTTCTTCTATTACGTTGACAATGGTGTTGTCTCGAATCAACCAATTCAAATTGGCTCGAATGGCAATACAACGATTCAAGATTGTGGCAATTCTGTTCGCTACCTCTCATTCGCACCGGAAGGGACAGCGGCTGATTTCCGCGACGAGAATGGCGACGGCGATTTCGATGACATCGTTCTCCTCAGCATTCAGATACTTAAGGCTGAAGGCCGCATCATCGGCAAAAGTATTCTCGGCACTGTTGAGCAGAATACCGGCGAGAACATGTTCCCAATCTTACTCAGTCCGTTCATTGTTGCCTTCCCAACTGGCGAAGGAACAATTGGGCAGGGTGTCAACTTGAATGCCAATCAAGGTGATGGAGATATGTCTGATTCGATCCTGTTCCTCGGACGGCTCGATTGCCCATAAGCTGACGCGATACAAAATAGACAAGAACCAATGGCCAGTGAAAGCGATTTCACTGGCCATTGGTCATTTACAAGGGATATAGAGACAGAAGAGTTGACATGTCAGATTGGCTTGGCAACACTGTTCGTCCTGTTCGGTTCTCTTTTTGAATGTCCCTATCACCATCCGAGGTCCTATTGTGACTACGACTCGACACCTTGTTGCCACTTTGGCTGTTTTACTGCTGACTTGTGTTGGCCTCTCGGCACAGAAACCGAAAGTGGCAGCACCGACGGCCAAGTCAATTATTGAGAAGCACCTCACTGCAGTCGGTGGCAAAGCGAACCTACTCAAGGCTCGCAGCCAGAACTTCAAGTCGAAGATCGTCAGTACCGAAGGGCGGATGCTGGAAGGTGAAATGGAAATCTACTTCGCTCGGTTGCGTGTCAAAGACGCCAAGACTGGGGAGATGGTTGATCGGGCTTGTTTCAAATTCGAAATGAAACTCGGCGGCACCCATACTGTGATGGCGTCGAACGGCGTCATCGGCTGGCAAGAATATACCTCCGCGGACGGTGCCGAATATCGTGCCCTTATCGATGTCAAGGAATTGCCTTCTCACATCAACATGTTCGACCCCGCTGCACTGGCTCGTTACGACACGTACTACAAGTCTTGCGAGATGGTGCGCAAGGCCATGATCAGCGGCAAGCCGGCCTATGAAGTCAAGTTGGTTTCAAAAGAAGACAAAGTTGAGCACTACTTCTTTGACCTTAAGTCTGGTCTCTTGGTGGCGGTTAAGAGCTTTTTGAACTCGCCTTCAGGCGTACAGGTTTCCAAAACGTCGTTCAGTGACTATCGTGCCATCGATGGTATTAAGACATCATTCTCTTCACTGGGTGAAGGAACTGGCTTTAAGCAAACGGTAACTCTCCAAGCTGGTGGCGGCTACAACCGGAAGATCGATGCGAAGATCTTTGCGCCATCGAAAGAAGTGTTAGCCTTGGTGAAGAAGAAAAAAGAGCCTGTGCCGGCCAAGAAAAAAGAAGGCACGAAGCAGCAATGAGCTCGTGATCGACGGGTCGTTGAGTATGGCCCATGACAATCAATATTCACATCCCGAGTCCACTTCGCCGCTATTCTAATGGCGAGAGCCTCATTGCCGTTGAGGGCTCAACGATAGGCGAAGCATTCGAATCTTTGTTTGAGCTGCTTCCACCCCTCAAGATTCGTCTGATCAATGCCCGTGACGAAATCCATCCATACCTCATTCTCCTCCATGGAAGCGACGAGATTTCGCGCAGCGATTGGCGTCAGAGGGTGCTCGGTGAGGGTGACGAAATCGACATTGTGCCGGCGGTCGAGGGCGGAAGTGATGTCCGCATGCGTGGCTTTAGAGATCGCGCCACCGTTGCCGATGCACTTGCCTACACGGTGAGCCTGGTGAACCCGCGGTTTGAAACGGCTCCCTTGGGTGCACTCGCAGGGCGGGTGCTTGCCGAGGATGTGACAAGTCGCGTCAATGTTCCGGCCTTCAATCGTTCGGCTATGGATGGCTTCGCGGTCGTCGCCGAAGATACTTTCGGGGCAACATCCTACAATCCGATTGAGCTGGAGTTGTGCGGCGAGTCGATGCCCGGCAACAGAAAACTCGAAGAAGTCAAACGCGGCCAGGCTTGCCGAATCATGACCGGTGCACCGATGCCTCCCGGCGCCGACGCCGTCTTGATGGCAGAAGATGTTGACGCCCAAGGTGACAAAATCTCGGCGCGAGCTTCAGTGACCCCCCATAAGAACGTCGGCCGAATCGCCGAGGATATCGCGGTCGGCCAGACAGTGCTCAGTTTCGACCGAAGATTGCGCCCGCAAGATGTTGGTCTGCTGGCGAGTATCGGGCGAAGCACGGTGCGCTCTTATGCGGCACCACGCGTGATGACTTTGGTGACCGGTAATGAACTCCTCCCGCCAGGTGAACTGCCGAGGGACGGATTTATCGTTGATAGTAATTCGCCCATGCTCGCTGCACTTACTAAGAGAGATGGGGCTGTCCTTCTCGATCAAATTCACCTGCCCGATGACATCGACATCATTCGAGAGTTTTTGCTCTCCCTTAAGTGTGATGTTCTCTTGTGCGCTGGTGGCAGTTCAGTCGGGCGCGAAGATTTCCTGCCGGTCTTGGTAAACGAGTTAGGAGAGCTTTCTATTCATGGAGTCGCCATGCGACCAAGTGCTCCGACCGGGATCGGGCGAATCAAGAACACGCCGGTGTTTCTCTTGCCAGGAAATCCTGTGAGTTGCCTTAGCGCTTACGATCACTTTGCCGGGCCACTGATTCGGGCTTTGGGTGGGCGGCCACAAGAGTTTCCGTATGCGCGGGTGAAGAAGACCCTGAGTCGTCGTATTGCCTCCCAAATCGGGCGGCAAGACTATGTTCGAGTGGCTTTGGATGAAGATGACAAAGTCACGCCCATCGCCTTGTCCGGCGCTTCTCTATTGTCTTCGACAACGCTAGCCAGTGGTTTCGTCATAGTGAATGAGGATTCGGAAGGCGTTGACGCCGAAGCCGAAGTGAGTGTGTATCTCTACGATGAGTATTTAGGGTAGTCCATTGAAGCAGAAACAGTTCCTTGATGTGGTCGATGACGAGACGGCCCATCAACTTCTTGAGCAAGCTTTCTCCCATCTTATGCCGTCCGAAGTGACGTGCCCTTTGGACGACTCATGGAACCGTGTCTTGGCACGCGATGTTCGAGCACAGGTCGACGTCCCTGGGTTCGATCGAAGTAACATGGATGGCTTCGCAATTCGCGCCAGGGACAGCTTCGGTGCCGAAGAGACCCATCCCATGCGGCTACTTGTCGATGCTGGGCAAGCGATTGCCGCCGGTAGCACAGCCGCGCGACCGCTTACCACACTTGCAGAAGGGCACGCAATCTCGATTGCAACCGGCGGAGTCATTCCTCGTGGTGCAGATGCGGTTCTCATGGTCGAGGACTCTGTTCCAGTGAAAGGCGAAGATGTCATTGAGATCTTTCGCGCCATCTCACCGGGTACGAATCTGACTGGTGCTGGCAGCGACATCGGTCAAGGTGAAGTTGTTCTTCATCGTGGGACACGCCTTGGCTCACGAGAAACTGCGCTCTTGGCGGCCGTTGGTGTCAAAGACGTTGAGGTCTATCGAATCCCGAAAGTCGCTGTGCTCTCGACTGGTGACGAGGTCAAGTCGCCTGGAAGCACTTTGCAGGTTGGCGAGATATTCGACTCCAACAGTCGAATCATCTGTGATGCCGTTACCGAGCTTGGCGGCGACTCAACTTTCTTGGGTATCTGCCCAGATGACAAGAAATTCCTGCACGAGAAATTGGGAACTGCTCTGGGGAATGAGTCCGACTTCGACATGGTGATTCTCTCGGGCGGCACCTCCAAAGGTAAAGGCGACCTCAACTACGAAGTCATCGCCGAACTTGCTGGTACGATTGAAGGTTCGAAAGGGATCATCATCCATGGAGTCTCCCTGAAACCTGGCAAACCGATCTGTGTTGCCGAAATTGGTTCAAAACCGGTGGCCGTTCTTCCTGGCTTTCCGACCTCGGCGATTTTCACTTTTCATGAGTTCTTGGCGCCCATGATTTGCCGCCTGAGCGGTGTGAAGAGAGATCCGGCGCGCCAGACGGAGGCCATTGCACCGATCACCATTCGATCGGTGCCTGGTCGCACCGAGTACCTCCTTGTTGACTTGGTGCCTGGTAAGGGCAAGCCTGCTGCTTTTCCACTTGGTGCCGGATCGGGCAGCGTTTCGACCTTTTCGCGGGCCGACGGCTATATTCGTATTCCACGCCACCAAGAGCGAATTGATGAAGGCGAAGAACTCTCGGTGCGGTTGATTGGTACCAGCCGGGAGCCTGCTGACTTGGTCGCAATTGGGAGTCATTGTGTCGGCTTAGATTTGCTCTTGAGTCATTTGGCTGGCCAAGGCTTCCGCACGAAGAGCGTTCTTGTTGGCTCCTTAGCTGGCCTACGAGCACAGGCCCAAGGGGTGGGCGACATTTGCGGCTGCCATTTGCTCAACGAAGAAACAGGGCAGTACAACGTCGATTTTATCCCGAAGGCGAGCCACGTACTGGGCGGCTATGGCCGCCAGCAGGGCATTGTCTTTCGTTCTGATGACGAGCGTTTTTCTGGCAAGTCTGTCGACGAAATTGCGTCCGTCATCAAGCAAGATGGGGTTCGGATGGTCAACCGAAATCGCGGAAGCGGAACTCGGGTCCTGTTAGATCGCCTGCTTAGTGGGGCAACCCCCGAAGGCTTCCACTCAGAAGCGAAGAGTCACCATGCAGTGGCTGCTGCAGTATCGCAAGGCCGGGCGGATTGGGGCATGACTCTCGATATTCTCGCCAAGAATCACGCACTCGCATTTGAGTTCGTTCAGATTGAGAACTTCGACATTGTTGTGAACGAAGCGAGTGTCGAGCGCCCTGCTCTGAAAGCTCTCGGCGAACTGTTGAACGATTCAACCGTGAAGAATGAGCTAAAAGCCCTGGGCCTCATCGTCGATTAGACAAGAGACCCAGTGTTTCGAAAGTGCTTAGAACTTCTCTTGGCCCATGCCAGATTCTTCTCGTACACCCCGAGCGATGGCAGACATATCTTCATCGCCATAACCCGCCTCGATGAGCTTATCCTCAGAACTGGCAACGAGCTCGGTGAGGGCCAACGAAACTCCAAGTTCCTTGCCCTCCTGAAGAGCAATGTTGAGATCTTTGCGGTGCAACTTCATTCGGAAGCCCAGCGGGTAGTCGTTGGCAATCATGTTGCCTGACCTATGATCAAGGACCCATGAAGCAGCGGCACCACCGGCAATCGCATTCACGACACGATCCGGATCAACCCCTGCTTTGGATGCCAGCGCCAAGCCCTCGGCAATGGCGCGGTAGGTTCCGGCAATGGCGATCTGATTGATGGCCTTGGTGACTTGACCAGCGCCGCTCGGGCCAACATGGGTGATGCTCTTGCCGATACCTTGGAGGACCGGCATGGCGCGTTCCATATCTTTCTCACTGCCGCCGCACATGATGGCGAGGGTGGCGTTAATGGCACCTTCGGAGCCACCAGAGACTGGTGCGTCGACAAAGCCAATGTTCATCTCGGCAAACTTCGCCGCAAATGTGCGGGTCGCGCTTGGGGCGATCGTCGAGCAGTCGATGATCAAGCTGCCAGCTTTGGCACCTTCGACGACTCCTGTCCCTTCCTGGAAGAGAATCTCTTCCACATCCGGTGTGTCTGAGACGCAAATCAAGATGACTTCGGCGTCTATGGCGGCTTCGAGAGGGCTGTTGGCGACCTTGGCTCCATCGGCCATAAGTGCATCAGCCCGTGCCCTGGTCCGGTTGTAGACCACGACATTGTGGCCAGCCTGAAGGAGGTTGCGGGCCATTGGGGCGCCCATAGTTCCCATTCCGATTACAGCGATATGCATCTTTATTCCTCACAGATTTTGACGGGGTCGTGGAATTCTAACGGATTCGATAAAACGTGTCGGCAGTCGCTTGGGAATGGTTGGATTAATATTTGCCTTCGTGATTGCTCCCTGTCCGTTTACTAATGTGGTGCAGTATTTCTAACGAGACCGAGACATGGACAAGATCCGCCTTAGCGGACATATCTGGACAGTTGTTCCACGCCTGATTGGCAATATGTCAGTCGGGATGCCTCAAGGAACACCTTGGAATTTGACTTATCAAGCAGACGACGGCAGCGACGTCTTGATTGCGGGTCGATTCCTCGGTTCCGAAAAAGCCAAGAGCTTAGTGATTTTGCTCCATGGTTTAGGCGGGAGCTCGGCTAGCCCTTATTGCCGGAATGCGATGTCGCATCTCGAGACCGACGACATCGCCATCCTCTCGCTTGCGATGAGAGGGTCTGATCGAAGCGGGCAAGATTTCTATCACTGCGGTCTGACCGACGATCTTCATGCCTTGGTCAAAGACCCGTGGGCTGAACAATTTGACAAGATTTATATTCTGGGATTCTCTGTCGGCGGTCATGTGGCTCTTAAGTTTGCCACGGAAGAGGGAGCAGAGGCCGTTAGCGGCGTCGCCGGAATTTGCTGTCCCTTAGACTTAAAAGCCTGCTCGGACTGGATGGATGGGGTTGGCCGAAATTTCTATCGCCGCCATGTCCTCAAGGGTCTCAAAGAAATCTACACCTTGGTCGCTGAGTCTGGGAAACCAGTGCCGACGCCGGTAGAGAAAGTGCAGGCGATCGATTCTTTCCGAGAATGGGATGAGTTTACCGTCGTGCCTCGCTACGGGTTTGATTCTGTCGAGCACTACTACGAGTCGCAGTCGGTCTCCGGTCACCTTTCGAAATTGCGAATCCCATCGCTCTTGATCGTTGCCGAAAACGACCCGATGGTTCCGGCTTGGACGATTCGTCCAGCCTTGGAAGATGCCGCCCCATGCTTAGATGTGCATTGGGTGGAGCGGGGTGGTCACCTCGGATTTCCGCGGAAACTCAATCTGGGTTTCGGCAGCGACAAAGACTTAGGCCTCACACGCCAGATTTTTGCCTGGTTCCGTTCTCAGTCTTAGGGCGAGTATTGAGCGTCTCTTGCGCCACCGCATTCACGCCTTGAGCTCGAAGCAGATCCGAGCTTTCTCAATGCCATTTACGATCACGGCAATCTCATGCGCCCCAGGGTAATGGCGGCGCGTCGATAGATCTTTGAATGAGTGCTTACGTCTGAAAGTACGAGATTTCTCGCCTGACTCGAATTCACTCAATTGAAAGATCTTGCCCCGCAGTTGCCCGTTCTTCTTGTGAAAATGAACCACGTATTCAATACGGAGTTTGCCCAAGTCGGGTTTGCCGGAAACGACAAAACCAAACTCGATTTTCTCGCCAATCTTGACCAGCTCGCGGTCGAGCGTCAGCTCTGAGACTTCAATGGTTGCTGGATCACGAAACCCGAAGAGCAACAGGGCTTGCGAGTTGCCAGCCTTCAGCAACGTGCGACAAGCATGTTTGACAAGACGTTTGCGATCTTGGGACTCGGGCGCTTCGCCAAGCCATTTCTCAGCGATCTTGAGAACCAAGTCTGGATGGTCCTTCGAAATATCATTGAGATTATTGGCGACGCTCCGGCGTACGTATTCAGAGTCATCGGCGCACAGAACTTCGAGAATTGGGAGAATCGGAGTCGGGTCTTTCTTGAGCGCGGGAAGAGCCATAGCCCAAGGCAGCCGTGGACGACACCCCTCGCTGGCCAATCGGCGAACATGGTGATCTTCGTGATTGGCCCAAGTCAACATCTGACTCATCATCTTGGATGGATTGCTGGTGATGAAAGGGCGGACCGCGAATTCGGAGCTTGAGTGGCCTGTGTACCTGGCCAACGCGCTGACGGTCAAATCCCAATTTGCCTCGACATTCTTCAGGCCGCGAATTTCGACGAAGGCTGGAAAGAACATCGCCATATAACCATCAAAGTTCTCGACGACTTGATCAACGACCGCGAAGGCCGCCGACAGGTCTTGAGGCAACAAGAGATCGATCACTTCAGCGATGCGTTCCATGCGGGCCTTCAGCTCCAAGTCATCCCAGGCGTCTGCGAAGATTATCTTCTTGAAGTCTTTGGCATCAAAGTCCGGGCATGCCGCTT
The DNA here is from genome assembly GCA_047639315.1 of Planctomycetota bacterium. Classification (GTDB taxonomy): domain Bacteria; phylum Planctomycetota; family DRQF01; genus S139-23. The sequence continues at coordinate 29,282 of JBLINQ010000026.1, read as the reverse complement.
TGATGGTTAAGGCCAGGCGGTCGATGTAGGCTTGGTCGTAGGCGTCTTTCAAGGGCGTGTATTCGGCCATGGGTCGAGCTCACAGGAAGCAAAAAAAAGAGCGGCTCTCCGGGTGGGGAGAGCCGCTCATCGCTGAGTCTTAGATGCCTTCATCGACTAACATGCGGTCGAGTGTTTCGGACACTTTCCCTTGTAGCTCGGTGAAAAACTCTGGCGTGTTGAAGTGCTCAAGATCCATGTGGGCTTGTTTCACCAATGACTCTCCTGGCATGCAGTAGTCATCACGAACGAAGCCTTGCTTCTTCTCAAGCTTGTAGCCCCTGAGGAATGTCCGCATGACAACATGACGCAACTGTTCTTCGGTGATGGCCAAGTCAGACATGGCCCCCAGTGCTTTGGTCATGTGCTCGTCCGACATTGCCGAGAACTTGCAGACGCCGATCAAGTCGTCACGGATGATCATCGGGCCGCGTTTGGTGATGGCATCAACCCAATAGTCCATGCCTGATTCCTTCTCAAAGACGTAGAGAAGATAAGTTTTCATCGACATATGGCCACCGGCGAGAGCCCATGGATAGCCCGGATTGACGTGTGGCATGTATGCCGGGAACTCGACGCCTTTGCAGTGCATGGCATAACCAGTTTCACCAAGAGCCTCGGAGAGCCTCTTGGTTCCTTGGCCAAGGACAGGCAGTTGACCAGTGCCGATTTCTTTGATCGCGCGCTTGGCCCCTTCGAAGTTTCCGTACTCGATGTAGTCAGGCAGGATTGAAGTTTTGCCCGCATCCTTGCACCGTTTGTTGTATTCCATGGCGTAGGACAGGGTCACGCCAATCGAAATTGAGTCCATGCACAGGTCGTCAACAAGCTCGACTAAGACAGCCGCTTCGCCGATGTCATAGATGCCGATATTCGACGACAGCAAGTTGAGTGGCTCGTAGTCGAACTTCGCCAAGTACTTATCTTTCTTGCCGTTCTCATCTTTGGTGTACATGTTCTTGTGGCAAGCAATGCCACAGGCGAAGCATGCTTCATCCTTCACTATGTACTTGTCGCCTTTTTCAACTTCTTCGCGCCAAAGTTGCTTAGACGTCTCGGTACCAGTTGGATTGAAGTTGTACTCCGGCATGGCATTGAGTGGATCCAACGCGATCATGTTGGCCCAGGTGCCGCCACCGCCGTCACCCTTTTTCTTGTCGCGGAATCGGCGACTGCCCTCGCCGCGGGCAACCCACTGATTCATCTCCTTCAAGCCGTCGACCTTGGCGCGCTTGCCATCTGGGCAGTCAGCAACAATGCCGAGGAGATTCTTCGATCCCATGACACCACCGATTCCACCACGACCGCAAAAACGACTCTTCATGTCGCCACTGCGAAGTTGGTTGATCGTCGATAGGGCAATCGCTGAGTAGTTGACGTTTTCGTAATTCTCACCGGCCGGGCCGATAACTGCGAAGTGTCCGTCAGGATATTTTGAATAGAAGTGCTGAATTTTTTCATTCGCATGTTTGCCGGCAAGATGACCAGCACTCTCAAACGAGAAGCGTGCGGTGTCGGAACCTTCTTCGAAGTGAACACGAAGATAAACTGGTTTTACGGCACGACCAGTAAACACGACTTCGTCGATTCCCAGGTAACGCAGCTTGGTGCCGAACTTGCCTGACCCCGCCGTCCACATAGCACTCGGCTTGTTTTCTAGCGATGCCTTGAGCGGTGAATAGGCGTGGAAGTAGGTGCGCAACCCAGTCATGAACTGGCTACCGCTCAAACACCCGAGATTTAGAACCAACGGGGCTTTTACGTCGTGCGGATCATCGACATCGAAACCTTCGAGGATCTTGAAGCCCCGAGCGGCTCCTCCGAGAACGTCTTCGAAGTCTTCGCATTGCACTTGCGTGTTCTTGACCGAATAGGTCGAGAGATTCACTTCATAGCGATTAATGGTGAAATGCTTCGGCTCTTTGGTGCCCGGTGTCATTTCTGGGATTTCTGGCAAAGGTGGCTTCTTCTTCACCGGCTTTGCTGCGGGCTTGGCAGCTTCGGCCGGTGCTACCTTAGGCTCTGCGGTTGGCTTCGCTTCTTCAGGCTTGGCAGGTGCCTCGGCTTTCTCCGCGGCCGGTGCTGCAGGTGCCGGATCAGCTTTGGGTTCGGCTTTGGGCTTAGGCGCAGGCTCTGCTTTGGCTTTCTCTTCTGCCGGAGGGGCGGCCTTCACTTCTTCCTTTGGCGCTGGTTCTACCTTGGCTTCTGGTTTCGGCGCTGGCTCGGCATTGGCCACCTCTTTGGCTTTGGCAGGTTCTTCTAACTTTGGCTGCGCCTGCTCTTCAGTGATTGCCTTTTGTTGTTCCGCCTTGCTTGGCTCAGCAGGAGCAACTGGCTTTGCAGGCGCTTCCTTAGCTGGCTCTTTCGTCGCGGGAGCTTCAGCCTTGGGCTTAGCAGCAGGCTCGGCTTTTGTTTCTTTCTTCTTGGCCGCAGACGGTTTGGCATCGGCCCGATCGGCCTTGCTCGCAGGCTGAGTATCAGCGTCGGGCATGACTTCTTTGACTGGAGCTGGTTCCTTGGCCGCTGCGTCACCATAGGGGTGGATCGGCTGTGGTTCGGTCTTGGTGCCCCGAGAAACTATGGGAGCTGCTTCCGTCCGTTCAATCTTCTGAGATTGCTTGACCATCACTTGAATTACGGCTTTACCAAGCATCATCTTGGTGCCGTCCGTCAAAGGAAATTTCTCTCCTTTGCTGAGGGCGGGGCCGTCAGCGATCCTTGTCTTGTTGGAGCTACCCAAGTCCTCAATCGCCAAGCTATCGCCGTGAGCGACGATTTCGGCATGGCGTCCAGACGAGTTGGCATCGGTCAACACGATTTCATTTCGTGGATCTCGGCCGATCTTCATGCCAAGTTTCACCGGTTCAAGGCGATCCTTTTGGCCGTCCTCAGTGATCTTGAAAATAAACTCAGGCATCGTTGCTCCTTAAACTGAAAGATCGACGCCACATGAGTGGCGTCGATTTGAACCTTGGTGTTCACGGCCCTTGGTTTCGTTGAATGGTTCTCCTCGATGGTCATTCGAGGAGAACCCAAACCCAAGATTCTTACCCATGTGAACCTAATAGATTAGCGAGAATAACTTGATCAGAGCTTGCAGGTGATCGCACCAAGCTTCTCAGTCAACTTAGGGTTCTCGCTGTAGTCGATCGGAATCACGATCAATGCTGGACCGTCTTGCTGGAAGGCTTCTTCGAGCTTGCCCTTGAGATCCCTTGAGTTCTCGACCCGGGCTCCCCAACAGCCAAATGATTCAGCCAACTTCACCCAATCTGGATTGGTGAATGTCAAATCAGAATGACGTCCAAAGTGATTCTGTTGCTTCCACTTGATCAGGCCGTATTCGTGATCTTCCCAAACCATAATCACGATGTTGAGCTTGCGTCTTGCAGCAGTTTCCAAATCTTGGATATTCATCAACACGCCGGCGTCGCCATTGATGCTGATGACTCTGCGATCTGGGAACACCATCTTGGCGGCCATCGATCCTGGAAGGGCGAAGCCCATGGTGCAGAATCCGTTGGAGATGAGGCAAGTGTTTGGCTCGTCGCACTGGTAGAAGCGGCCAATCCACATCTTATGAGCACCAACATCTGATAGCAGAATGTCGTTAGGGCCCAGGACTGAACGAACATCACACAAAGCCTTTTGCGGCTTGATGATGCCTTCTGTGTCGTCATCAGCGAATTCATTCAAATCGGCCAGCATCGCTTCTCTAAGTGGAGCAAGACGATTGATGTCGAAGAGCGGTTTGTCTGGAAGTGCTTTGTTGAGAGACCAGAGCGAATCAGCGATGTCGGCCACAATTTCGACATCGACATCGTATTGGGCTTCTACTTCAGCCGATTCGAAGTCGATATGGATGATCTTCTTGTCGCGGCCGCCATTCCAAAACTGTGGATGGTATTCAACCAGATCATAGCCTACGGCAATGATCACGTCAGCTTTTTCCATCTCGCAGCTGATGTGATCGCGTGACTGAAGTCCCATGGTGAACAGGCAATGAGGATCAGAGCGAGAGATGACACCCTTGCCCATGAATGTACTGACGACACCGATGCCACTCTTCTTGGCGAAATCGCGGAGTTGGGCGACAGCTCGCTTACGGAGTGAACCATTGCCAGCGAGAATGATCGGGTTCTTCGCAGCCTTGATCAATTCGATGGCTTGTGCCACGGCCTTGTGATCGGCACCAGGTCGCCGGACTTTCTTCGGAATCATCGGGCTCATGTCGAGCTCGAGTTCTGCGATGTCCTCTGGCAACTCGATATGGCAGGCGCCCGGTTTTTCCGCTTGGGAAACTTTGAAAGCTTTGCGCACAACCTCAGGGATGTTGGTGCGATGTACGATGCTGAAGTTCCACTTGGTCACAGGTTTGAACATCGCCACGACGTCCATGGCCTGATGTGACTCTTTGTGGAGGCGTTTGGTGTCAGCTTGGCCGGTCAAGACAACCATCGGAGCGCGGTCCATGTTGCCATCAGCAACACCCGTGATGAGGTTGGTGGCACCAGGGCCGAGTGTGCCAAGGCAAACGCCCGCTTTGCCAGTGAGGCGGCCGTAGACGTCGGCCATGAAAGCCGCTGCCTGTTCGTGACGACAAAGGACAAAATCGATGTCCGATTCTTCCAAGGAAATCATCATGTCGGCATTTTCTTCACCTGGCAGTCCAAAGATGTATTCGACACCTTCAGCTTCCAGGCACTTGACGAACAGATCGGAAGCTTTCATTTGTTTCTCCTTTTGTAGGGCAGCAAAGATGCGGCTCTATTTTTCCCGTTGATCGGGTCCTCAGCGCTGGTGGCGCTTCTGATTGGTAATGGGTAAACTATTTATTCGTGATTGGGAAGTCTGCTCGTCCGTGCTCTTCGACTTTCGGGCGAGGTTTTGACCTAAGAAGTGAGCCATTGCGTGATAGCTGGTCAACACGTCTATTGTTCGCCCAGTCTGAACAGCCAGCTGCGTGCTGCAGCTGAGCGTTGTGTTCCTCGAGAATGCTGCGGTCTTCTGGTCGGCGAATGGGAAGCTGGATCGCCCCGAATTCGATATTGGGTCGAAGTCCATAATTTGGCGGTGGATGCCGACTCCTTTCAAATGGATCCCTTTGCATATCGGGATATCGAAAGAAAATCTGACCGCGAAGGATGGCAAATATTAGGAATCTTTCATTCTCACCCCCGGGGTTTCGGGAAACCTTCAGGTCGCGATGAGGCAGTTGTCAAGAGGCAATGGGGCGGGCAATCTGACTGGATCTACCTCATTTGTGGCCTGAAAGAACAGGATGGCCATGGGGTGCGAGGTTGGGCTTGGTCGAATAACGGCTTCTGTGAGCTCGATTTGGGCATTTGAGGGCTATTTTGCGAATTTTTTATGGGTATTCACCCAAAGATTGAAAGCCAGATTCCCTTTGTCAAAATGGTACTATACAACGACGGTTCTGATGGCCGTTCATTCGTGCAACCACGTTCCAGATTCCTGTCCCGGGAGACCTAAACTTATGCTAGCTATCTGCCGATTTGTTGCCTTGCTTTTGGCTCTATGTGCTGTGCCGGCATTTGGTCAACAGACGACTTATGTCTTTGACCTGGATACTGCGCAGGTGGTCACACAAACGGGTGTGCCTTTCCCCAGTGCAAGTGGCCAAGCTTTCGTGACGTTGGATGGCACCAACACGGTCAATGTGACTATTCATCATGACTTGCCAACTGCCTCGATCTTGTACCTAAATACCGGTGCGATCGGGACAACCGGAAACTTCTACGCGCTGCGCGTGATCACCTCAGACCCAATTGTAGAATCCTTTACGCTCAATACACCGGCCGACGCCGCTGCTTTTGCCACCGATGGTTTCTACTTCGAAATTCAAGATAGTACCGGTGCTCCAGCATTGCGTGGTCAAATCACCAATGCCTTCACCGGACAGGTCTATATTTCTGAGTACTGCAATGACCCGATCCCAGCTTCTCTTTCGCTGGGTTTAGACACCAATGGTGACGGGATTCCATCAACTTCGAGTTCCCAAGGGAACGACGAGTTCGTGGAGATTGTCAATGGCACGAATTTGCCAGTGATCCTCGATAATTGGACGATTTCCGATGCCGCGAGTGGGGGAACCGTTCGCCACACATTCCCAGTGGGAACAACGGTTCTACCTGGCGAAGCGATCACTGTTTTCGGTGGTGGTAACCTCACAAATTTCCTGAACTTCGGATTGCTCGCTCAAGCCGCATCGACATTTGCACTTGGTCTTAATAACGGCGCCGATTCCATTACCCTGGCCGATTCCACTGGAGCCCTCATTGATACCGTTGCTTGGATTAGCCAAGGCCCCAATGATGGCGAAGGTGAATCAATTACTCGGTTCCCTGAGACCGCTGTGGGAGCTTGGGCTAGGTCGACAACATTGCCATTCAATCCAACTGATAGTCCAGGACGTCGGGCAACCAACATTTATCCATGGTCCGTGACCACTTTGCCGATTGCCGCCTACCCTGGCAACGGCACGGATGCGGCCATTGAGGTGTCCATCAACGGCGTGGTCGACGGCCAGCCAACAAACATCCACAATGTCACTGCCGGCGACATCGTGACTTTCCGCTACTACTCGCCTAACATGACGCTCTTTGGAGCCCCGTTCATCGCAGTTGCTCAACCATTCACCACTGGCTTCCCAGCTCCCGCCTCGGGATTCCCGGGTGATCCAGTGGCAACGATTCGGTACAGCGGCGCCTTGATCACTCATGTGCTGGCCGATGGCCTTTCGAACCCCTTTCTGCCGTTTGCCCCAATCTTGGCCAATTACAGTCAATCGGGTTACGTACCTTTGGCTGCAGCAGGTATGAACTTGTCCTACATGGTGCTTTTGATCACCCAGGACCTCGGAATCAATGCCGTTGACTTCGGAAATGCTCCGGCCCACGAGTTGATCGTTCAATAACGAGAGATCGATTCGACATTCGCCGAATCTATGACAAGATGAGCGCTGCCTTCGGGCAGCGCTTTTTTTGTTGCTCGGTCCGTGGGGTCTTTCTGTCGTTCGGGTGAGAGTCGAGGATCATGTCCAAGTCGGTCTTGTTTCATCGAGAGCTTCTCGATTTTAGTGGTGGTCATCTGAAGGTGCACGACTACTTTCGACACGTCTTTTCCGATTCGAATTTCACTCCGACCATCTACTTCACGCCCAATTCAATTTGGACCGAACGAAATCCTTGGCATCAATTGAAAAGCGAATCGAGCCCGGCTCTGGCAGCCGATTTTGATGTCAACAGCGCCGACATTCTTCTCTTGGCTGGGAACGATTGGCTGGCCCTAAGCGAAGCTCAAAGGCAGCAGCCGCCATGTCCGGTTATTAATCTAATTCAGCATGTTCGTCATGCTGATCCCAAAGATCCGCGCTATCCATTCTTGGTTTATCCCGCCACTCGGATTGCTGTTAGTCAAGAAGTTGCAGATGCCGTAAGAGCAACAGGGAAGGCAAACGGCGATGTTTTGGCTATTCCGAATGGTCTCGATTTCAGTGGTTTTCCTGAACCCCTGCGCACCAATGATCGACCCCAAGACGTGATGGTGGTGGGCATCAAGCAGCTGAAGTTGGCGCAGAAGTTGACACGGAAGATCAGAAAGACAGGGTGCGATGTTGATCTCCTGGATCGCAACGTGCCACGAGCCGAATTTCTACGCCGGCTCTCAGAAGCAAAGATGGCCATCTTCTTGCCGGATCCCACCGAGGGTTTCTATTTGCCGCCCTTGGAAGCCATGGTGCTGAACACGTTTGTGATCTGCCCTGATTGCGAAGGGAATCGCGTCTTTTGCCATGCTAATCGCAACTGCTTGCAGCCAAAACTGGGGGCGAGAGAACTCTTTGACGCCTTCAAGACTGCTCGTGACATGTCAGATTCACAACGTCAAGCCATTGTGCAGGCTGGCCATGCAACGTCCTTGCTGCACGACATCAAATCTGAGCGTGCAGCTTTTCTTGAAATTCTGTGTGGGCTGGTCTGATTGACTATTCGGAAGCGGCGTCAAGTACCGCGCGGACGTCGTCCTTAGAATAGAAATCCCAATATGCACCATCGGTCGCAAGAAGCGCCTCACCGGCACGGTCCATCGCGTCAGCATCGTAGATCTTGCTCTTGTTGCGGCTCTTGAGCACCTCGTTTAGGTCAGTCGCGTTGGGGGCGATTACTGCGAGTGCACGCCCGGCACTGGCGACGACGTCTTCGTATTTGAGGATGTTCTCGGCCGCCAGGTGGGTTCGATACTGTTCGAAGAACCAATCTAAGAGATACAGTTGGCGCTGTAAGACATCGTCAATGTCAGCCAAACCCGTTCGAAGCTTCTCATCAACGCCTTCCGCAGCCGGCGCATGACCTTCACTCATGCCAAAGGGGACGGTCATCCATGAACCCAAGACTGAGATAGGATTGCGAATAACAGCGAAGACTTTGAACTCGCTGGTCAGAAGCGGCAAGAGGGCGGTGAAGATCGCCGGGTGCTTGATGACCAAAAGGCTCTCATCAGAGAAGTCACCTGTAATCTCAATCTCGCCCCGCGACACATCGAGTTTTCGGGGCGCTGATTTGTCTTTCGATTCGACGACCGGATTTTGCGGGACTTTTCCGTCCCGGTGAATGGATATCGCTCGCCCTTTGTTCTGAATGAGCTTGCGGTTCGAATGAAGGAACGTGTGGATTTGTTGGAGTCGTTTTTGTCCGTCTGGCTCGGCGATCAAATCTCTGACTTCCATCGGCTCATGGAGAGCCACGCAGTTCTCAAGGCCATTAAGAAGGTGGCATGCCAGCGTTGTCCCTGATCGAGGTACGCCCGTCAGTAGAATATTCTTCTCGGTATCCACTCTCGGTCGGAGCCAGCGATCAAGGAATCTCATGGGCGATGTTGTCGCGTTCGTGAAAGACAAGGGGACGGGCAAAAGGTCAGTGAGGCTGACATTAATCGGCCTCGCAGGCAGAAGCCAAGATGCGCTTAAATTCACCTTTTCGATGCAGTTTCTTGATCATCGCATGGGCACCTTCTTCAACCCAATGGGTCTCGGTGTTGGCCTTGTCGGCGATGCGCATGGCGTGGTCGTAGTCAATCTTGTGGGTTCTGTCAGCGTAGATTCTGGCCCGTTTGTAACCCGGGGTCGTAAAGTAGTTCATCAGGTCGAGCGATCCTTTGATCGACTCGCCGACTCTTCTGAGGTTGGCAATTTCGTTCTTCGCTCTGCGGTCGCCAAAACGGAAACGGAGCCAGCGCGTGAGAAATGTCTGCGGCGCAAAGGCGATGACTTCGTCAGCTTGGATGAGGTCACCAACAACGAGCCCAGCGTATGCACCCATGGAATTGCCAACTAAGACAACTCGTTTGGCGCCACATTCTGCCTTCAATTCCTCGATCTTCGCTGCCACCGACCGAATCCCAGAACCAATCCCTGGCAAATCGCCGTGGTACCAGGTTTGTGACACGTCACGAAAGAAGGCCAATTTGACGGGAAGATCTTTGACGATACGATGGAAATCGAATGGCGGCACAACGATGCCTTGGGCCAACCCGCCAAAAGTCACAAAGAGAGTGTCTCCTGGACGATCCAAGTCAGTCTTGTAGGCTAGCTCACCATCAAAGAGTGCGCGTTTGTTTTCAGGGTTTGACATGAAGCTACGTCGATTAAACAGCAAATGACAGTCGTTTAGGGACCAAGGAATGATGGCTTTGCCTAAATGCGGAACAGCTGGCAGTCTACTGAACACAAATCGCAGCTGCAATAATCTGTATTATTGCGTTGGGTGATCATGCATTCATCATGAATGAACGCAGAGAAGATCACCTGTTTTCAATAAGTAAGATGAGTAAACACTCCATGAAGAACAAAACCTGTCGCGTCGGAATGATTGGCACGCGATTTATGGGGCGTGCCCACGCCAATGCCTTTGGCCAAGCCGCCCGTTTTTTCGATCTGCCGCTTCAAGTCGAGCTATGTTCTGTTGCCGGCAAGGATGTCGAAAAGACCAATGCCTTCGCCAAGAAGTGGAACATTGAGAATCCGACTGGCTCATGGCAATCAATGGTGGCTGACCCGACGATCGACCTCATTGATGTGGCGACACCAAATCATCTTCACGCGGCCCCTGTCCTGGCGGCACTCAAGGCCGGCAAGCACGTCGTGTGCGAGAAACCGCTCGCTCCAGATTTGGCGACCGGAAGAGAGATGATGCTGGCGGCCAAGAAGAGCAAGCAGAAGACCTTCGTCTGGTTTAATTACCGTCGGTGTCCGGCCGTTGCCCTAGCCCACATGCTGGTCAAGAGTGGCAAGCTCGGCGCCATTCGTCACATTCGCGCTCACTATCTTCAAAGTTGGGGTGGCCCAGAAACGCCGCTTCTCTGGCGCTTCAAAAAGAAGTTCGCCGGCACTGGTGCTCACGGTGATCTCAATGCCCATATCGTCGACATGGCCCGTTTTATCACTGGTGACGAAGTAAAAGAGATCTTCGGTGCTGTCGGCAAGACGTTCATCAAGGAACGGCAAATCCCCGGCACGAATAAAATGGGACGATCGGATGTCGATGACTCATTCATGTTTTTGGCCGGTATGAAAGGGGGCGCAACCGCCAGCTTCGAAGCCAGCCGTTTGGCCCCTGGGCACTTGAATGACAATCACATGGAAATCAACGGCGAAGGAGGCTCCATCCGTTTCTCCTTTGAAGACATGAATGTCCTCGAGTTCTATGACGCCAATGACAAGGAGGGGCTCGATGGCTGGCGCCGCATCATGTGTACCGACCAAGCGAATCATCCTTGGGTCGATGCGTGGTGGCCAGATGCTCACATTATTGGCTACGAGCACACATTCACCAATCAAGTCGCCGACATGATGTGCGCCTTGGCAGGGAAGAAGCCCGTCGTGCCCTTGGCTGACTTCAATGATGCCTATCAGACACAGCGTGTTCTCGAAGCGGCCGTCATCTCAGCTAAAGAAGGGCGGCGCTTGAAGATGAGTGAGGTTAAGTAGCTCGTCCGACCCTTGTGAAATTCGAGAGAGCAATTTTTGGTGTAAACCTTTAAGGTAGGGCCTATGAGACCATGCACATTATTCACTGGACAATGGGCCGATCTTCCTCTTGAGGTCTTGGCTGAGAAGGCCAAGAGCTTCGGTTATGACGGCCTTGAACTAGCCTGTTGGGGTGACCACTTCGAGGTCGAAAAAGCCCTTTCTGATGACGGTTATGTTGAGTCGCGTTGGGAGATCCTCTCGCGATACGATCTGAAATGCTTCGCAGTTAGTAGCCATCTTGTTGGGCAGGCGGTTTGTGATCGTATTGATGCACGTCATCAAGGGATCTTGCCGGGGCATATTTGGGGAGATGGCAACCCGACCGGAGTGAATCAACGAGCAGCGGAAGAAATGGCAAAGACCGCTCGAGCCGCTCGTCGTCTGTTTGATGCCGCTCCAGGTGGCTATGATCAGCGCCGAGTTGTCAACGGATTTACTGGGTCAAGTATTTGGCCGATCCTCTATTCATTCCCGCCGAACTTACCGGGCCAAATTGAAGCTGGTTACGCCGATTTCGCCCGCAAGTGGCGACCGATCTTGGATGTGTTTGATGAAGTAGACGTTGACTTCGCTCTCGAAGTGCATCCAACGGAAATCGCTTTTGACATCGTGACGGCGCGTTTGGCCATGGAGGCCATCGATTCTCATCCACGATTTGGTTTCAATTTTGATCCTTCTCACTTCGCCTACCAAGGCGTCGATTACTTGCGATTCTTAGAAGAGTTTGCCGATCGTATCTTCCATGTTCACGTGAAAGATGTTTGGTGGTCCGACCAACCTCATCAATCCGGGACCTTCGGTGGTCATATTGAATTTGGCGATGCAGGAAGACAGTGGGATTTCCGCTCGCCAGGGCGTGGGCGCATCGATTTTGAGGGCATTTATCGCACGCTCATCTTTGGTGGTTATGAAGGTCCACTCTCCGTCGAATGGGAAGATGCCATGATGGATCGCGAGCATGGGGCTGCCGAAGCTCGGAAATTCGTCGAACGATTGCAATTTCCTCGCTCCGATCGCACTTTCTATGGTCCAGCGGAGTAGGCTAAAAAGTTAGCGTCCCGTATACTGCGACCATGAATACGGACAACGCAACCCAAGGGCGGGGACCGCTGGCAAAGCTGTCTCTGATGATGTTTCTTCAATATGGCATTTGGGGCGCTTGGCTGCCGCTCTTCTATGGGTGGCTCACCGAGTACAAGGAATTTACCGGGCAACAGGCCGGTACCTTGTTTGGGGTCGCGGCGATCGGTGCTTTGATCGCACCGTTCCTCGCCGGACAGATCGCTGATCGCTGGTTCGCCACCGAGAAGTTTTTGGGCATTAGCCACATCCTTGGCGCCATCTTGATTTGGTTTCTGCCAGATCTGGATTCTTACCAAGAGATCCTGATCTTCGGTTTGCTCTACTCGGTGGTTTACTCGCCGACACTATCGCTGACGAACTCGATCGCTTTCCATCACATTCCTGATCGTGACAACGACTTTAGTCGGGTACGCGTTTGGGGCACTGTTGGTTGGATCGTGGTTGGTATCGGCATGGGCCAATGGCTCTTGCGTCATCACTTGCCAGAAGCTGGTGAGACGATCCGTCAAGCCCACGTTGAAGGCATGGCAGATGCATTCCGCTTGAGTGCAGTGCTTGGTGCGATCTTGGGCGCTTTCTGTTTTACTTTGCCTCACACGCCGCCATCGGAAGGTAAAGATGCCTTCGCCGCCAAAGAAGCTCTCCGCGAGATATTCACAAACCGCAAACTCTTGGTGCTCTTCCTCGTTTCGTTTCCGATAAGTTGTGTTCACCAGTTTTACTTTGTGAGGACCGAGGGTTTCCTTGGTTCTCTCGAAATGGCGACGCCCATGATTGACTCCATCTTTGGAGTCGGCGGTGGCCCCATGACGATCGGGCAGATCTCAGAGATCGCGGTTTTGGCAATGATTCCTTTCATTCTGAGATCGATGTCGAAGAAATCGCTCTTGCTCGTCGGCTTAGCCGCCTATGCCCTGCGGTTCATGATCTTTGCCTATGTCGATAGTAGCGCGATCGTATTCCCCGCCTTGGCTCTCCATGGCCTTTGTTTCGGTTGCTTCTTCTTTGTCGCCTTCATGATCGTAGATGAAGAGACGACGACCGATGTTCGCGCAACAACTCAGAGTTTCTATAGCTTGATCATCTTCGGCCTTGGCGTCATCGTCGGCAATTTCTTTGCCGGGTATGTCGATAGCATCGCCGGAGAGCCAACGAGCGACAGCTACTATGCCTCTCTCTTTGGCATTCCGATGTGGATCGCAGTTGCTTCCTTCTGTGCTCTACTGTTCTTCTATCCTAAGTCCCAGAAATCCTAAGTTTGGATCGCTGAAAAAACGAGACTTCTTATGAACGTACGCTCAACGACCGCAACGTTGTTGTTGGTCATTCTGCTTGCCGCAGTCGCGCTTGGTCAGACACCTGCCAAGAAACACAAAGTCCTCCTCGTAACTGGGGCCAATAACCACGATTGGCAGTACTCTTCGAAGTACATGGAGAACGTCCTGACGAAAACGGGACGCTTCACGGTGACGACGACGACGGAGCCAGGGAAGTATTTGGCACAAGAAGACCTCGCTCAATTTGATGTGATCTACTTGGACTACAACGGGCCTCGTTGGGGTGCTGTAGCCGAGAAGAGATTTACCGAAGCTGTCCAAGGGGGCGTTGGTGTCAGTGTCATTCATGCCGCCAACAACGCTTTTGTTGGGTGGGAAGAATACGAGATGCTCTCGGTCTTTTGCTGGCGAAAGGATGCTGGGCACGGCAAGTTCCACAGGTTCGATGTGGATGTCGTTGATCGCAATCATCCGATTACGCGCGACCTGGCACCGATGAAGGCGCATCCCGATGAGCTCTATCACAAGCTCTCCCACATGCATGGCGCGCCCTACAACTTGCTGATGACGGCGAAGAGTAGCCGCGACAGCGGCGGCAGTGGTCGCGTTGAGCCCATGGCTCTGACGACCATGGTTGGCAAAGGGCGAGTTTTTCACACGCCCCTCGGCCATGTCTGGAGCAACCAGCCAGAAACCCACACATCCTTGGCTGATCCTCAACTGCAATTGCTCATAGCTCGTGGAACTGAATGGGCGGCAACGGGAGACTGCACCATTGAGCCGAAGGAATTCGGTCAAAAACCCTACGTCGGAACGCTCGCTAAGCGACCCGTTGAAGTATGGGTGAGGCGCTGCGTTCTTGACGGGCGCGCGCGCATGATTGTTTTGCAACTCGATGAAAGTTTGTCAGTGGCATTTGATGCCAGCACTTGCAAGCCCTACCGCGTGTGGGGCGGGACATTGAAGCTTGAAGGCACTGTCTTTGATGGTGTTCATGGCCCTCAGCCAACAACGGTCGGCATCCCCTATGCGAGTGCAAAAGGCGAGGCCCTCATTCGTGACGACAAGTCGAGGAATTTTCTTGGCTACAGGTTCGACAAGGGCAAAGTCACGATGCGTTATAACGCCGGAGAAGGGCTTACCGCTTTGGTTGAAGAGACTTTCGAGCACGCCAAGCAAGGCAGTCCAGTATTGGAGCGTCGCTTCAAGATCTCAGGTTTGCCGGAGGGCAAGACGATCTCGGTCACTGTCATGGGGCCCGCAAAGGCTCTTGTTTCTCCCCTTGGGCCTGAGGGCAATCCGAAAACGGTCCATTATTGCTCAGCTGAAGAACCCAGTGAATTATCCTTCGGCAATGGCGAATACGTCGTGACCGTAATCTATCCGATGGGCAAAGGAGATCAGAAATGAAACATGTTGCCACGATCATTCTGCTGTTTGCTTTCTCCGCACTTATTCTCTCGGCCCAAGAAAATCAGACCTACGAACCAGGGTTTGATATTGACGTCTATTGGATCGGCAAAGACATCAAATTCTTGCCAGAGTTAGTTCCCGGGCAAACGCCAAATATTGACGTTCGCGCCGATACTTTGGATATGTCTGGGCCATCCAAGACCCCTGAATTTGATAGCCAATTCCTTACGATTTCGCGTGCACGATTGACCATCAAGGAGGCCGGCGAATATGTATTTCGCTTGACCAGCGATGATGGCTCTGCGCTTTACCTCGACAAGAAGATGATCCTCGATCACGACGGATTGCATGGCTCTACGGCTCGCGAAGCCCGCCTCAAGCTTGAACCCGGTGCTTATCCGATCGAAGTGCGTCACTTTGAGAACCTTGGCGGCTGGCGTATCACGCTCGAGTGGCGTCGTCCCGGCCAAAAGGAATTCGAACTTCTTGATCGCGACTACGTGTCGACACCCAAAGGTGTTGTTCGTGTCACCTCCCCGGGAAAAAAACGGGTCAAGAAGCGCGTCTACGCCACGGCGCAAGGTGATGGTCGTCCACTGACTTCGATTCATCCAGGTTACAAACTGGCGACTCTTCGGCCTGAAGGTTTTAAGCCTAAGATTGGCGGTATCGACTTTCTCAAGGGTGGGCGCATGGTCGTCTGCTGTTGGGAACCCAGCGGTAAGGTCTATATCTTAGATGGCGTCCAAGACGCAGATCCGAAGAAGGTCACGCTCAAAGAGATCGCGTCTGGCTTGGCCGAGCCCCTTGGCATCAAGGTTGTTGGCGATCGTCTGTTTGTCTTGCAGAAACAAGAGCTCACCGAACTCATCGATCACGACGGCGACGAAGTCATTGACGAATATCGCTGTGTCTCAGACGACTGGACTGTCAGTTCCAATTTTCACGAATTCTCATTCGGCCTGGTCGAAAAAGACGGGTGGCTCTATCTGAATCTGGCCATCGCCATCAATCCGGGTGGTGCCTCCACGAACCCACAAGTTGAGAATCGCGGTCGGACTGTTCGTGTCAATATTGAGACGGGCAAGACAGAGTTTCTGACTTATGGTTTGCGGACACCAAACGGAATCGGCAAAGGGCCGGGTGGGGAGATCTTCATCACCGACAACCAAGGCGATTGGTTGCCATCAAGCAAGCTGCTGATACTCAAAGAAGGGGCCTTCTACGGTCAACGTGCAGCCTTGCCAAAAGACTGGGATCCCAAAACGCCAGTAACCCCTCCGGTTGTTTGGCTCCCGCAAAACGAGATTGGCAATTCGCCGGCTGAACCGACCTTGTTTCTCAATGGTCCGTTTATGGGACAAATGGCAGTCTGCGACGTCACTCACGGCGGCATCAAACGTGTTTTCATCGAGAAGGTTGGTGACACTTACCAAGGCGCTGTGTTCCGATTCACTCAGGGGCTGGAAGCTGGCATCAATCGCATGAAGATCCTGGCTGGTGGATCGATCTTCGTTGGCGGAATTGGCAGTGGCGGTAATTGGGGCCAGGACGGAAAACTCTGGTATGGCCTTCAACGTCTGGTCCCAGATGGCCAGAAGACATTCGAGATGCACGGCATTCGTGTGGCTAAGAATGGTTTTAATATCGACTTCACCGAGAAGTTGGGATACGGCATGGGGACACGCGTAGAAGACTACACGGTCGAATCTTTCCGTTACGAGGCAACGGCCGCCTATGGTGGTCCGAAGATTGACCTTCGCCAAGAAGAAGTCAGCCAAGTTCATGTCTGGAAGAACCGTAGGCGCGCTTTCATCGCAGTAAGCAAAATGGAAGCTGGCAGGATTTACTATCTGCGTTTGTCACCGCACATCCGCAGCGAGAATCACCGAGCCCTGTGGACCACAGAAGCCTGGTATACCCTTAATAAATTGCCCAAGCGCACAATGCCGGTGCCCGCCACAGAATTCGTCGACCCGCCTCACAACCTGCTCCTGAACAAGGAGAAAAAACAAGGTTGGAAGATGCTCTTCGATGGTAAGTCGGCCGAGCATTTCCGCGGCTTCAAGAGTGACAAGCTGCCGGACAAAGGTTGGCAAGTAATTGACGGAGCCTTGTGCCATCTAAAGGGCGAAGGCGGTGGCGACATCATTACCAAAGAGCAATTTGGAGACTTTGAGTTTCAGTGTGAATGGCAGATCAGCGAGAATGGCAACTCAGGTATCATCTACCGCGTCAATGAACTTGGCCATTCCACGTGGGCCTCTGGGCCAGAAATGCAGGTTTTAGACGACGCTCGTCTGGTCGATTCAACGGCGCCTTACCATCGTGCTGGCTCGCTTTATGAATTTATCGCCTGCAAGAAAGACGCCGTTCGTCCAACCGGAGAATGGAATCATGCCCGCATCGTCTTCAAGGATGACCAAGTTGAGCATTGGCTCAATGGAATTCTTGTGGTCCAATATCGCTGGAGCAAGGGGTGGTTCCGTGACCAGATCGCCAAGACCAAATTTGCTGGCGAGCCCTATTTCGCCAAAGCCAAGCGCGGTCACATCGCTTTGCAAGATCATGGTGACACGGTGAAGTACCGCAACATCAAAGTTAGACCTCTTAATTGAGACTCAATCGGCCTGGGAGCCATTCATGACCAAGATCATTTCGCTTGTTATTTGTACCGCTGTGTTGCTGGCATCCTGTGGTCAATCGGATTCTGAATCGACCGCCAGCACCAATGCCAAAGCATCTGGGGAGGTTGGTGACAAGGTCATCACTGCCCAGGCCATTCGTGGTCACGTCGAAGTCTTGTCGTCGGACGAATTCGAAGGGCGGGGGCCCAACCAAGAGGGCGGCAAGAAGGCGCGCGACTATCTCATCGAACAACTGAAGTCTTTTGGGGTCAAACCCGGAAACAATGGTTCTTGGCGCCAACAGGTTCCACTCAGAGAAATCAACAACACGCGCCTAAGCAGCAAGATCACGGGCGAAGGCGTTGATTGGAACCTCAAGCACGGGGCTGAGTTCGTCGCCGAGAATCGGCGTGGAAATGGCATCCATGCCGTCGAAGGCGAGCTCGTCTTTGTTGGCCACGGTGTCCAGGCGCCGGAGTATGACTGGGACGATTACAAGGGGCTCGACTGCAAGGGCAAGATCCTCGTGATGTTGGTTGGCGATCCGCCCTGTGTCGATGAGAAGCTCTTCGGCGGGAAGGCGATGACCTACTACGGCCGCTGGACCTACAAGTTTGACAAAGCCCGTGATATGGGTGCTGCCGGCTGCATCGTCGTGCATCGCACCAAGTGGGCGGGTTATCGCTGGGAAGTGGTGAGTAATTCCAACAATGGGCGCCACATGGATGTCCTGCAGGAAGACGCCAACACGAAAGAGGCGGCCATGGAAGCTTGGGTCCCTTGGGGCGTTGCCGGCCGCATGATGGAGAAAACTGGCAAGACACTCGAGCAGTGGTGCGAAATAGCAGCCACCAAAGACTTCAAGCCGGTTCCTTTGCAAATGAGCTTCAAAGGAGCCATCCGCACCAGAGTCGACCAGTACACCGATGAAAACATTGTCGGCATTCTTCCTGGTCGTGATCCGAAACTAAAGCACGAGTACGTCATCTACTCGGCCCATTGGGATCACCTTGGCAAGCCTGGAGGCGAAGAGCCTGGCACAGATGGAATCTACAACGGTGCCGTCGACAACGCGAGTGGCTGTGCCGCGGTCCTGAGCATGGCTGAAGCCTTCGCATCTCTGAAAGGCAATCATGACCGTAGTGTCATGTTTCTGTTCGTCTGCAGCGAAGAGCAAGGTTTACTCGGAAGCAAGTATTACGCACTGAATCCGATCATTCCGCCAAGCAAGACTGTGGCGAACATCAACATTGATGGCCTCGGCATGTGGGATCGCACTGAAGACCTTCAAGTCGTCGGTTTTGGCCAAAGCAGCTTGGACGGCCTTCTCAAATCCGAATTGGAAAAAGATGGTCGTTACGCAACACCTGATGCCGAGCCGCAAAAAGGTCTCTACTATCGGAGCGATCACTTCAACTTCGCCAAGATTGGTATTCCAGCTCTCTACACCAAGACTGGAGATGTCGTGAAAGGCAAACCTGTTGGTTACTTGGTCAAGATCAAGGACTCCTGGACAGCGACCGATTATCACAAGGTCTCGGATGAGTTACGCGACATTCACACATGCCTTGGTGCCGAAGCAGACGCCCGCGTTCTCTTTCGCATTGGTCAGAATCTCGTGACCAGTGAGATCTGGCCCGAGTGGAGCAAAAAGAGCGAATTCCGCGCACGCCGCGAGAAGAGCATGGGCCGCTAAATGAACGTCTTGATCACCGGCATGAGCTCAGGCATTGGCTTGGGGTTGGCAAAAGAACATCTGCGGCAAGGCGACGAGGTTTTTGGCCTCAGCCGTCGGCCGCCAACGGCCGAGTTACCAATCGAGTCTTGGTCTTATGCTTCCATTGACTTGTCTGATTTCGAAGCAGCAGCCATGGGTATTCGCGAGCTCCTTATCGATGTCGATGAGATCGGCATGCTCTGGCTGAATGCTGGGGCATTGGGCCAACTGAAAGACATGTCGGCGGCCTCGATTGCGGAGATGCAAACGACGTTCGACGTCAACGTTTGGGCCAACAAAGTCGTTCTTGACACAGTGTTCGAGCTCGATATCAAAGTTGACCAAGTCATCGCTGTCTCGTCGGGGGCGGCCGTGAATGGCAATCGTGGTTGGAATGGTTACGCCATTTCGAAGGCCGCGCTCAACATGCTCATTCAGCTTTACGCCGCCGAACGACCAGAGACTCACTTCAGTGCCTTGGCACCTGGTTTAGTCGACACCGCCATGCAGGATTACATCTGCGGTCTCGATGCTGACAAAAAACTGTCAAGTATTGAGACACTGAAGGCGGCTCGTGGTACAGCTAATATGCCTGGGCCAGATGAAGCGGCTCAGCACCTTGTTCAAAGCGCTTTGAAAGTCAGGGCGCTTCCCAGCGGCAGCTTTGCCGACATACGCCATTTGCCGGAGTCCATGCAGTGAGTCAAGCTCCCTTTTCTGCGCCCCTCGATCTTCTACCTGTTCATATTCGTGGCATTGTCGAACGCGATACCCCCATTCCAAGCATTGCGCTAACCGCTCAGACGCTGAGCCAGAAATATCCCCAACTGGTACGTGCTGACATTGGTCAGATCTCTGGTTTCGATGCTGACCTCGAAGTGCTCTACGGTCCTCCCGTGGGGTTGCCAGCACTGCGTGAGATGATTGCTGAGTCATGGAACCTGAGCCATGGATTCACGGCGGAGAATGGCCTGAGTACTCAAGGTGTCGCTGTCTGCACGGGAGCGGCGGAGGGTCTTAGTCTTTTGCTCAAGTGTTTTGCTGAAGGCAAGAAGGTTGGTTTGCCTCGCGGCCATTGGGAGAACTACCTCAATGGGGTGGCCTTGGCAAAAGGTGAGACAGTCATCTTGGACTACTTCGATCAAGAGGGGGCCCTCGACACAGACAACCTGAAGAAGACGATTAAGGACGCAGGGGTCGAGGTGATTGTTGCCAACTTCCCTTGCAATCCAACTGGTGCCGTACTGAACACGGAAGAGGCACAACGCCTCGCCAACATGATCAAAGAACTCAACATCATCTGCATTGCCGATGAAGTCTATGATCGCTTGCGCTACGACGGTCACGAGCCCGTCAGCCTGATGCCTTTTGCACCGGAGCACATTGTCTCCGTGAGTTCCGCATCCAAGGAATACTTGCTTCCGGGTGCTCGCGTCGGTTTTGTCCTGGCGTTTGCGTCGACCATTACTGACCAGATTTTGCGCAAGGTGATTCGGGCAAGTTCAGCTAGTCCCAATGTTCTGGGTCAACGTCGTCTTCTCGAACTCTTGGGGCCCGACTTAGAAGACATGCGTGCCGGCCGAGAGCCTGGGCTTCTCAGTCGTATTCGCAAGGAACTCCAGGAACGCAAAGAGAACTTGGTTCGTGTTCTCGAGGTATTCGAATTCTCCAGCATTGGACGTCCCAATCATCTGCCGCAGGGCACGATCTTCCTCATGGCTGGATTACCATCATGGTGGCAGGGTAATGACACGGATTTTGCTCAGGCAGCCTTAGATGCTTGTTGCGTCTCGACTGTACCAGGGAGCGCGTTCGGGCTTCCCGGTTCTGTGCGCTTCAGTTATGGTGGGATGACCGTGGAGCGTATTGAGCAGCTCGAGAAAAACCTGCAAAAATTTCGCGATTCGCTGGCTGTGGGTTAAGCCGCGATCGAAAACCTCTCATGCCCGCAAATAAGAAAAGCCCTCGGCGCGAGCCGAGGGCTTTTCTTAATTCGAACCTAAACCATTCGGCTTAACGCCAGCGAAGAAGAAGCTTCGTCGGCGAGAACTGTAGGTTGACTTCCGGTGGGGTGAAGTCGTGAGTTTTCAAGAAACGCACGAACACTTCATCGGACTTTGGCTCGAGAGCAACCATCACTGAAATGAGGGAATCAAAGCGCTTGACATAGTCTGGCACTGAAACCCCTTCATCCTCATTTCTGTGAGTATGGGCGCTCATCCAAATTTCTGTTTCGAATTCGACAGCGAGAGCCTTCAAGTCTTTTATGACTTGCTCGTCGGCCTTTTCGAAATCTGGCCACGCCTGGAGCTCAACCAAACCGGGCTTGAATTGCGCGTGCTCGGCCAAGAAGACCAAGGTAGTGCGCAAACGTTCGACAGTCATGTCGCCGTCGCCATAGGTGTAGATTTGCTTGTGACGCTCGACGTTGGTCATCACTTGTGCTTGGTCCTTGATGCCATGAGCACTGATCATGGCTTGAAGAACTTCGTCATCATAAGCACGAACTTCGTCGATGCTTTTGCCGACACATGCGTGAAGCGTATTAACTCCGCTCATGGCATGGTCGATTGCGATTGAGGTCAAAATGGCGGTCTTGCCGGTGCCGTGACGACTCATGATGATGCCCAAGTTGCCGGCACCGAGGCCGCCTTTGAGAATCTTGTCGAACACGCGCAAAGGCCGATTCTGGTCTGTGATACTCATTGGAATCTCCTTTATTACTTGTTGTTAGCTTCGCGTTCAGCACGGTAAGCAGCAACCAGTTCTTCCTCAACGTCTCTTGGCGCACCGGCATAACGATGGAATTCCATCGTGAATTCTGCCTTGCCTTGAGTGGCGGAGCGCAAATCAGTTGCGTAACCGAACATTTCGGAAAGTGGGACTTCGGCTTCGATCCGGACAAAGCCCGTGTCTTCCGTTGTACCGATCAGCATGCCTCGCCTTTGGAGCACGGTACCGACCATTTCGCCTTGGAATTCATTTGGGCCTTCGATGACGACAGTCATGATTGGCTCAAGAACTTGTGGCTTACCCTTTGGATAGTACTCCCGGAAGCAACCACGGGCTGCGGCCTGGAAAGCGTTATCTGAAGAGTCAACAGCATGGTGCGAACCATCTCGCAAATCGACGGTCAATCCGTCGACGGGTGCGCCAATCAGCGTACCCGTATCGAGCATGGATTTGAAACCCTTTTGGATGGACGAGATGAACTCGCGAGGGATGTTACCACCCGTCACGTTGTTCTCCATTGAGTACTTACCGTCGTCACTTGGCGAGATTGTGCCAATGATGCGACCGTATTGACCCGAACCACCAGTTTGCTTCTTGTGAGTATGATCGAAATCGACTGGCTTCGTCATTCTCTCGCGGTAAGCAACTTGCGGCTTGCCAACGTCAACTTCGCAATCGAATTCGCGACGCATCCGCTCGACGTAAACTTCCAAGTGCAACTCGCCCATGCCTGAGATAATTGTCTCAGCACTCTTCGGGTCGACGCGCACGCGGAAGGTTGGATCTTCTTTGGTGAAGCGTTGGAGAGCCTTCGACATGTTGGCTGTACCCTTGCGCTCCTTCGGCTTGATGGCCAAGTCGATCACGGTGTCCGGGATGTGCATGGCGCTCAAAGTGAGGTCCGTGTTCTTATCGCGGAAGGTGTCGCCTGAGGCACAGTCGATACCAAACATGGCGACGATGTCGCCTGCGCTTGCCGAATCGATGTCTTCCATCTTGTCGGAGTGCATCCGGACGATGCGTCCCAACTTGTGCTTCTTCTTCGTGCGTGCGTTGTAGATGAAGTCGCCCTTGTTGAGCGTACCTTGGTAAACGCGCACATAAGTGAGCTGACCGTAGGCACCATCTTCAAGTTTGAAGGCATAGGAGAGAAGGACGTCGTCGGAGTCATTGGTGACTGCAACCTTGTTCTCTTCATCTGCTGGGTTGGTGGCGTAGTTTTGGACGTCTGTTGGATCAGGCAAGTAGCTGACGACAGCGTCGAGCAATGGCTGGACACCACGGTTCTTGTAGGCCGAGCCCACGAACACTGGGACCAACTCGAGAGCGATGACGCCCTTGCGAACGGCCTTCTTGATCAATTCAACTGGAACGTCCTTCTCTTCCATGACTAGCTCCATGAGCTCATCATCGAAGTTGGACAGAGCGTCCATCAGAACTTCCCGGCGAGTTTCGCACTCAACCAGCAATTCTGCTGGGATGTCGGCGTCGCGCATGTCTTGGCCGGCATCGCCTTCGAAGTAGATCGAGCGCATGGTGACCAAGTCAACAACGCCGTGGTGGTCTATTTCGAGGCCGATTGGGACCTGCATCATCACGGCGTTCAAATGCAGCTTTTCGCGCAATTGATCGCAAACGCGCATCGGATTGGCTCCGGTACGGTCGCACTTGTTGATGAAAGCAACGCGGGGGACGTTGTAGCGTCGCATTTGGCGATCAACGGTGATCGACTGGCTTTGAACACCAGCAACACCGCAAAGCACTAAAACCGCACCATCGAGTACCCTAAGGGCGCGTTCAACTTCAATTGTGAAGTCAACGTGACCTGGTGTATCAATGATATTAATTGCGTGATCGTCCCACTCGACTGAGGTCGCAGCAGAAGCGATGGTAATACCGCGTTCCCGCTCCAAATCCATCGAGTCCATGGTGGCGCCTACGCCATCTTTACCCCGGACTTCGTGGATCGCGTGAATTCGGTCAGTGTAGAAAAGAATGCGCTCGGTCAGGGTAGTTTTGCCCGAATCGATGTGGGCACTAATCCCGATGTTGCGCAGCTTTGAAAGCTCGGTTGCCATGGCTTGTAACTCGAATCTTGTTCGTTTTTTCAACTATGCGCATTTGAGGACCTACAACGGCGCCAAACAATGGCGAACGTCCAGCAGCAGTGGAGCTATCCACTGGGAAATACGGCCCTTAACGGACCTTTCGAACCTGCAGGGGTGCAGGTCCTCCCAAAACGCGTCGGATGATGTTTCTAAATCCGAATTCGCGTCCCAAGAGCAAAATAGTGAAACTTCCTATTGTCGAGAGCTGTTGAAGGTCCAGGACGTCAATTCGTGGGGTCAGGAAAGCGAGCAAGGGTCCTTGAAAGCCTTGCCGAAGACTGCCACAAAGTCCTTATTCAAAAGAGATAAGCGTCGTTTTGCCGGTGCTCAGCGACGGTATTTGGCTCGAAACGGGCCCGTGTATGGAGTAAGAAATGAATCGTATCTTTACGGCATTAATCGTCTTTTCGATTTTCACTGCGACCGTTGTTGCGCAGGACGAAGCCAAGCCAAAAGCAGAAACTGTCAAATTTACTGCAAAGAAAGTGGCTGTTGGCGACCGAGTCCTGAAGGGATCGAAGGCTAAATCTGCCATGAACATGAATATGTCCATGGGCGAGATGGGCGAGCAGGAAATGAACCAGGGATTGAATGGTTCCGAGACCAAAACCGTCACCATCCTTGAGGTCAAAGACGATAAGGTCACCAAGTTCTCAGTCGAATATCGTGAGATGAAGGCTGAAACCAGCATGGAATCACCGATGTTGCCTGAGCCTATGATCGAAGATCCGATGGCGGCTTTTGATCTTGCCGGCAATACTTACACCTACACAATCGCAGACGACGGTGTCAAAGTTGTGGATTCGAAGGGTGAAGCCCTTCCTGATGACAAAGCCAAGTTGTTGACTGAGCTGGAGACACCAGGCGGCAAGTTTGGCGCATGGAACCCAAATGCAGCCGAAATGTTCACCAAGCGTGAAATTACCATTGGCGAGACAGTCGTGATTCCGAAGGAAAAAGCAATGTCCTTGCTTCCTTCGCCCGAACTCCTCGGCAAAAGCACTTCATTCAAATGCGAAGCAACCTTGGTTGCTAAGAAGAATGTCTTTGGCGTGGCGTGCGGTGTCTTTGACATCGTCATGGCTGTCGAAGGTGAGCCCAAAATGCCAGGTGGCGACCTGCCAGGCATGGTCGCAAACATGACTCTCAAGTTGACCGGCAGCATCACAATTGGTGTCGACAACATGTGGATCTACGCTGCTAAGACCACTGGTCCAGTAAACATCGAAGCAAGTGGCGAAATCCAAGAAGGCATGAACTTGACCGTCACCGGCAAGGGCACGACATCTTCGGATGTCTTGAATGTCTATTCGAAGGCCAAGCCAGCCGAGCAGAAGTAAGACAAAAAGACGTTTTTGCGTCTTCTTTGAGAGGCCTCGCTCCGATGGAGCGAGGCCTCTTTTCGTTACCGCCCGGTAATAACAGGGACCATGTTTGGGGTGGGGTTCGCTTTCCTCTCGTTGCCACCAATTTTCCTAAGACGTGCCAGACGTTCCTCGATTGCCGATTCAATGGCTCTTGAGGTGAATGGCACGGCACTTGCGATTCTTTGGGGCACTATGATCAATCGCAGCCCGATTCAGCTCGTGTCCTATCTCGCTCTTGGGGCGACAATGATCTCATTTGCTTGGCTTGCTATCAGCCAGCATCTTGATGATCTGCCAATAGAGCTCACACTTGAGTACAACGCTGACCATATCAGCGAAGACGATCACAGCTGTTCTTCACAGCGCCAAGTGATCGGGCGAGTCGGGCGCAAAGATCTAAACTCAATTCCCCAACCCACAACTCGCATTTCCGCAACCGAATCGAAACCGATCCAACCTATCTTTGGTTTCGATTGGGGCCAGGGCCATGGCACGCTTGGTGGCAATATGATGTCGTGCTGCGAAGCTCCGCCAATGCTGCCGCAGAAATTGTTTGAGGGGCCCATCGTTGACGGCAAGAGGGATGGGGACTTCACCATCTATTGGGACGGCAAGCTGCGAGAGGAAGGCCGCTTTCGGGCGGATAAACGTATTGGCGTGTGGCGAGGATATCGCGCAACCGGAACCATCTCTTATCAAACTCACTACGAAGACGGGCGCCAACACGGTCGTTTTCAAGGGTTCGATGAGAGTGGTTTCACCACCTTGGATGGCTGTTTTGTGCAGAATCACAAATCAGGGCCATGGACACTTTGGTGGGCTGCAGAGGTTCCTCGCCGCCGTCAATTTTTTGACGCCAAGAGCGAAACTCGGCATGGGCCGTCGACCGCTTGGTATCGCAATGGCCTCGTCCATCGCCAGAGCACTTTTCGTTACGGTCGGCCACACGGAGATTGGCGCGACTACCACATTGACGGTGGCCTTGCAGAATCGGGCTCCTATCAAGATGGAAGTTGCGAGGGGCTCTTTCAGCGCTGGCATCAGGGCGGCAAGCTGGCCTACAAAGGCGAGTTTAAATCGAATCGTCCGATCGGCGTTCATGTCTGGTTTCACAAAGATGGCACCAAGCAGGTCGAGGCCAAGTTCTTCGAAGGCAAGCGCGACGGCAAATTTCTGACTTGGTTCAAGAACGGTCGATTACATGAAGAGATTGCGTATCGTGACGGCCAATTGCACGGGGTCACTCGGCGCTGGACGAAAGACGGCGTCCTGGTGATGGAGACCGAATACGAAGGTGACCAGGAGCACGGATGGATGCGTCTCTGGTACGCCAACGGCAACCCGAAAGAACTGAGTTTTCGCCAACATGATGAGATCGAGGGGGTCTACACCTCCTGGCACGAGAACGGACACCTCGTGCTCCAAGCTCATCATATTGCTGGTCTGAGTCATGGCCCGTCCTATATGTGGCATGAGAACGGACAGTTGGCGCGGCTCAATCACTACGAAAACGACTCACTCCATGGCTTGTCATTCCATTGGGATGAGGATGGCAAACTCATGAGCCAGCTTTTTTACCAGCACGACGAGCTAATCGAGTGGAAGCGCCATTAAGGAGTGTTGCGTCCCAAACGGGAGTCTTACTTACCCCGGGACTCCTTTTTCCTGGGATTCTTGATCCATGCAAAATATCTGAGATAGCGGCCTGAAGAGATCAATGCCTAACCCCAGAGGTGATTGCCGCCCCGTGAGACCAATTTCGGGTTCGCAGTCAAGGCGGCCTTTGGGCTGGACGGTTGTACGTAAAAGCCTATCGTGGCTTTGATGGGATCTTAGTCCAACAATGATGTCGATCGCAGCCGAAGGAGCTATGAAGATGAAGGCACTTTTCGTCATTTTGACTGTCTGCATGGTAAGTGTTTCCGCGCTCTTTTTTTTGAGCGCGCGGCAACATGAGGCATACAGTGAATTTAGCGACGGCGGCCATATTTCGTTGAAAGGCGGCAAGGGCACCGCAAATGTATGGGGGCTCAGATTTTTCGTTGAGGAGGTGAAGGGGAGCGGCACCAGCACTCACAGCGAAACGACCACTGAAATCGAAACCGGTGAGACTGTCGAATCGAACACATTCAACATTGGTGATGTCGATATTCGCTTGGTGAAAGGCAAAGCTGAGCTCATCTCTGTTTGGATTAATGGCAAGTCCATTGGCAAGGTTGGTTCAGGGGCAAAAATCACGATTGACGGATCGCGCTCTGTCTCTGTCGATGGTCTATCAAGATAGCAACTCACCTATGCTCAGAAGTCTTTTTTCCCTCGGCCCAACCCGGACAGCCTGACATTGAACCACTCACCAGCACCAACTATGACCTTGGGCAAGATTTCCTCTCACCTCGTAGTTGAAGATCATGTCCTGCGAAAGATTGTCGACCAGGATGATGAAGATGATCCAAGCGTCGAAATATTTGCTCAGGGGCATATCAGGAATTGCACTAAGAAAACCGTCGATGCTGTCACCATCGATGTGTCGTACTACGCTCAAGACGGGGCGTTCTTGGGGCTCGATAAGACTGGGTTTCTCGATGATGACGAGATCGAAGCGGGTTGCGCGATTCCATTTTCCATCGAACTGGATATTCCCGATGGGGCCGACTCCCTGGTGCTGAACGTCTCTGCTAAAAAGATGGCAACAGGGTTTCTGTTTCGGTGGTTAGTCGGCGGGAAAGGCTGAGCATGCGCCACTACAAACACACGCAGCCAGGTTTCGTTATTCGTTTCGCTCTCATTTTGCCAATCCTGGTCATCGCCGCGCTCGCCTTCATTGAGCCTGCTGCAAAATTCACTGAGAATCCGATCTTATTAGCGGCGATTTACATCGTTCTTGTTCTACTCATTCTCATTTTTCATTCCCTGACTGTGACCGTCTTCGATGATGATATCGTCGTGATATTCGGTATCGGCTTGATCAAGAAGCGCATCCTAATTTCCGACATCAAGAGCGCCACTGACGTCAGGAACTCCCCAATCCACGGATGGGGCATCAGATGGATCAAAGGTGGCTGGTGCTACAACGTATCCGGACTCGGAGCGGTTGAACTGGTCTTCAAAAGCGGCAAGAAGTTTCGCATTGGGTCTGATGAAGCGTCGGTTCTAACCGAGGCGATTCAAGCGAGACTCTAAGCGCCGAGCCTCCCTTCGAGAACTGCGAAGCGAACATGCAAACGTCATTCTTGAGAAATCGAGTTCTCTGATCCATGAAGCAACGAGTTATTGGTTTTGATCTCGCCCGCTGCTTTGCAATCTTTGGCATGGTTGTGGTGAATTTTAAGACCGCAATGTCGCCTGACACGAATGGCCATGATTGGTTGCTGTCTCTAACAGGACTCTTGGATGGACGCGCTGCTGCGACCTTCGTGATTCTCGCTGGCATCGGCTTATCGTTGATGTCGCAGTCAGCGAGGCAGGCAGGAGATGGGCAAGCGCTTAGCCTTGTTCGTAACACTCTTCTCAAACGCTCGCTCTTTCTGTTTGTCGTAGGGCTGTCCTTTTCGCCAATTTGGATCGCCGACATCCTGCATTACTACGGTGTCTACATTGCTATCGCGGCGTTCTGCTTGGCGCTGACAACTCGGCAACTTTGGGGGCTCACTGCGGGGCTGGTTTGCGGTTTCTTCCTTCTCGTTCTTCTTCTTGACTATGAGCAGAACTGGGACTGGAGCACGCTCTCCTATGAGGGTTTTTGGACGTTCAGAGGATTTGCTCTCAATCTGTTCTTCAATGGCTTTCATCCGGTTATTCCCTGGCTGGGCTTCATGCTCGTGGGTTTGATCATCGGCCGAATCGATCTGACGAGCAAAAACAAAAGGGCGCG
>JBLINQ010000025.1:0-40491 GCA_047639315.1 Planctomycetota bacterium | reverse complement strand
CGACAATGCTAGCTCGCATTTCTTGGCCCTGGCCATCAAAGAGTGTGACCTCGTCTCCGACTTTCTTGCGCATGACTCGCAACATATGCTGGGCCTCTGGCCCTTCTAACTTGAGACGACTACCGGCTGGTCCGAAAGACTCACTAATGAAGAATCGCTCTAAGCTCATTTCTTTTCCTCTTTGTCAGCCTTCACCAGACAGGTGTCCATGAGGGCTTGGGCAGATTTGCGAATGCCTAGCAGCGTGGCATCTTCGGTAGAATCAGTCAGCATGAGGAAGCTACCGAGTGGCTCCATCGCTTTGGTAAATTGGCGGCGATCAAATCTCAGCTTGCCAAGTTCGAAGAGAACTCGAAGGTTCTTCGGGTCACTCTTCAAGGAGGCCTGGTAGAACTCATCGGCCTCATCCAGTCGAAGCGTGGCAACAGCGAGCCTGGCAGAGACGGCATGAAAGTCACCGGAATTGGGATCAAAGTGCTTGGCTTTCTCAAGCTCAACACTCGCCCGCGCCATGTCATCGAGCTCCATCCAGTCTTCCGCACGACGGCGGAGTTCAGCGGCATAGCCCCTTATGAGCGCGCGCACTTCGGTTAACTCTTCGGCTCCCGGTGAAATTTGTGACGCGGTCAGAAACTCTTCCATCGCTTGGCGACGAATCTCTGATCGTTGGGCCCGACGCGCTTCTTTTGAGATGTTCTTCGGCAATTTCGTGTACAGGTAGGCATAGCCCTTCACGCGGTGATAGCGCGCGCGACCGTTCTTGCCCATGGCGTTGCTTGAATCCACCTCGAGCAGCTTGCCACATGCTTCGTTCACTCGCTCCCACAACGTTCTCTTCTCGGAAGGTCTTCCCGCTGCTTCTGCCAGATCGATGGCGACCTCAACTGTCAACACCCAGGCATCAACGGAAGTGGGCATTGCCGTTCGTGCTCGCGCCGCCGCTTCTTCGGCATAAGGAAGATTCTGTGTGTTCTTGTGGTGGTAGCCAAACGATATATAGGTTTCGCACAAGGCTGCCAAGAGTCGACTCGAATCGGGCAACGTATTGAGGCCCATGTCGATGACAAGTTTCGCTTCCTTGTTTTGTCCAGTGTTACGCAGCAGTTGAACGACCAACAAAAAAGGTTCTTCTCGATACGGATCGAGCTGAACACTTGACTTCAGATCTCGAATCGCGCCACCCGGATCGATATCTCTGAGGACACGAGCGCGCAAGTAGTAAGCGCGGCCGGACTCGGGGAAGTCGTCTACCAGAGCATTCGACAACTTCGTGATATCGATGTAGTAGTCTTTCAACCACGAAGCCGCGAAGTAGGCATTGACGTAGTCGTGACGGGCTGCTTCATAAGTTGGCCATTCCCTGACCACTTTACGGTACTCCAGCAGTCCTTCGTTGTAGGCCTCAACCGCGATTTGACGCCCCTCATCACTATGAGCTGCTTTCAAGTCTCTGTTGGCAATCAGAATCATGACGACGGCACGGTTATGGCGGGCCTCTCGGTTGGCTGATGAAGTACTTTTGACTTTTTGTAGCCGGCGGAGTGCTTCCTCATAACGCGCCACACCTGCAAGAGCTGTGGCACGAGTGACGGCCGCGTGATCCAACTCAAGAACCTCGCTCGAAGAGAGTTCCTTGGGCAGCGCCTTGTCCAAGCGCTCAAAAGCATCGAGTGCATTCTCGAATCGACCTCGCCTCGTTT
Organism: Planctomycetota bacterium; assembly: GCA_047639315.1. GTDB lineage: Bacteria > Planctomycetota > DRQF01 > S139-23. The sequence goes on along the minus strand of JBLINQ010000025.1, from coordinate 38,791 downwards.
CTAACGAAGCCAACTTGATCAGAGCCTGCGATTCTTCGCGTTGGTTCACTGCCACGCCAGTCGCCGTAGCAAAGAGGCGCGAAGCTTCATCCAGCAACGGCATCGCGGCATTAGGATCTACATCCTGAGCCCGTTCCTCATAGACCTGACCCAACTGCAAGTATGGCAACACCGACCTCTCGGCTTTCGCCATGGCATCGGTCCAAAGAACTTCGCTATCACGCCAGTAGCTGGCACGGTCGTGAGACAAGAATGCCAAACCAACAACGGCGAGCGACAAGATCAATTGAGTCGGCCGCCCATTCAGAAACTGCTGAGTCCGCTGCAAGAAACCAGCACAGAGGACAGCAAGCCCCATGAGTGAGATATACAGATAACGGTCGGCCATCACACCGGCGAACCTGGGATAGATGTTGTTGAAAGGGATGAGGCCAATGAGGATCCACAGGAACCCCAAACCAATCAAAGTTGGTCGTGCGAAGTATCGACGGACGGCGAAAAGGCCAAGCCCAAGAATGACGAAGCCAAAGATGGCGAACGCATCCAAGCCGACATCGCTCGGTCTAAAGTAAACCAGGCTCAGCGAAAACGGTGCCAACATGTTGATGAAGTAGCGAGAGAGCGCGCCGGCCATGACCAAGACCTGGGCCACAAAACCGTGGCCTTGGCTAACCACCGTGCCGCTCTTAGAAGCAACGACGAGATGAACGACGACGCTGATGACTGCAATCGCAGCGAAGACCAGAATCCCGAGTTGAAGGAGCTTCGGATTCTCCGCTGGCTTAACTTGTCTTGCCTGACGACGTCGTGCCATGAGGAGGAGCAAGATCGGCAGCACAAACACACTGGCCTTGGTGAACATGGCCATCAAGAACAGGCCAGCACCAATCCACAAGAACTTCGCCTTGCTCTCTGCGTCACCACACTTGCACCACAGCAGCATGGAGGAGAGCATGAAAAGGCCCGAAAGAACATCTTTGCGCCCTGATGCCCAAACAACAGACTCAACTGCAGCGGGGTGAATCAGAAAAACAAGACAAGCAAGCGCGGCCACCAACTTCCCTAAGCCCTGCCTCGTCAGAAGAAAAAGCAACAAGACGGCATTGATCAAATGAATGAGCAGATTGAGTTGGTGGTAGATCCGGGGCGACTTTCCGCCGATGGCGTGATCGACCCAGAAGCTAGCGTAGTAAAAAGGTAAGTAGGCAAAGTCACGCACTTCCGTGAACACCGACTTAGCGTGGCCATCACCAAGCCCCTCAATGACAGGGTTAAGGGCGATGACATTGGGATCATCAAAGTTCACAAAAGGGAAATCGATGGCTTGTCCCCAAGTGAGGAACAAGACGCCACCGAAGAGTGCGATGACCATGATGAAGGCGATGCCGGTTTTCAACTTTCCTCTACCTTTTCTTCCACGGCGAATCGACGTTCGCGTGGCCAACATTTTTTACTCGGCACAGGCTGGTCGATGAAATTCTGCTGCCACAATTCGAGCATGATAAGAAAATACACCAGGCGTCCACCTTGGCCGTCATTTTCCAAGAGTGCCTCAATTCGCTCGACCTCGATCAGCGGGTTGTCGCGAGAAGCCAAGAGACTCAGCTGTTCTCTGCCCCACCCTTGCAACGAACCTCGCCACCAAGTCAACAACGGATGAGGGAATCCTAATTTGTCGGTCCTTGCCGCAATCGACGCAGGCAGAAGCGAAGAGAGCTCTTCCAGAAAGAGCTTTCGAGGACGCGTTGGTGGACTCTTGAGCGGCAACGGCATGGCCAGAAGATGACTAGCCAGATCTTGATCAAGGAAAGGAGACCGACCTTCCATGCCAAACGCCGAACAACAGCGATCGTCGACTTGAAGTAGACCAGGCAGCAAGACGCGCCATTCGAATTCCAGGGCCGCAGACAGCACACTGTCAAATGTATCACCAACCAAGCACGACTCAATCGATGCGGCTTGAGTCAACAAACGTCCGGTCCGAGGCGTGGCAAACTCGAGCAGAGCTTGCCCTCGATCGACAGCGGCGCGGTAAGGAGCGAGCGAATCCATCGGGCAACGTTCAGCCTCTTCACTCATCCTTTGATAAAGCGAATCGTAGGCCGGGTCGTGATCATCACCCCAGAAGTCGGTCAGAATTTGAAGGATGCGCAGGCGGGCATAACCACCAAATAGTTCATCCCCGCCTTGGCCACCATAAACGAGCTTGTGCTTCGCGGCCGCCTCTCGGCACAAGATAAACTGGGAGGTCGCTCCAGGGCCGGCAATTGGCTCTCCCAAGGCACAACACGCTTCCATCATGGCTTCAGCGAAGAGTTCAGGCGTAATCGCAACCTCTGTCAACTTCACGCCATGGACCTCAGCCGCTTCGCGAGCGTAGGGGCGCTCGTCCCAAGTTTCGGGCCCATCAGGAAAGTAACCCACAAATGCCGCGTCCGGGACCTGACCTGCTGCAGCCAAACCACCGAGCACTGCGGTCGAGTCAAGCCCCCCTGAAAGCATCAGGCAGCTTGATTGATTAAGCTCTTTCTGACGAGCACACGACTGAGAAAAGAGCGATGCCGTCTTCTCCGTCCCTTTGCTTGGCCACGGAATTTGTCCAGTTTGCTTACTAATGCCACCAGTCTTCGAATCTCTCTTGAATTCGAGCCAGGCCCCGGGTGGCAGGCTCCGGACGCCAGCAAAAAGTGACACACCGGGTGGCAGAAACTGAAACCTCAATAACGACGCCAGAACATCTTCATCGATAACTGGTGATTCCCCAGTGCGGAAAAGCACGTAAGGCTCACTGGCAAAGAGAACACCTTCTTCGACTTCCCGGTAGTAGAGAGGTTTTTGACCGAACTGGTCGCGAGCTAAAAGAATCGACTCCGAGGACGGATCCAAATAGGCCAGCGCAAAACCTCCACGGAACTCGGCTAAGCCAGCGACCCCCGATGTGCGCAGGACATCCAGCGCCACATGAGAATCAGAAGTGTCATCCGCGCCGCCAAGCTCAGACCAGTTGTAGATTTCACCGTTGAGGACGAGTCGATCGTCATGACCCAATCGAAGGGCTGGCTGCTTACCCGTATCGCCACCAACGATCGTGAGACGCGCCGCGCCCAGACCCAGTCCATCGATACAGACATGACCCTTCTCATCTGGACCCCGATGGCGAAGCCTGTCCACCATGAAGTCCAAGTCGATGTCAGAACTTGGGTCAATCGAAATATATCCGGCGATGCCACACATGGTTATTCAAACGAAGGAAATAGTCTTCCCGTTTCAGATCTCCAAATCGAACTCGAACCCGAAGTCCGACTGCAGGAGTCCGAGGAGGTCGAGGAAATTGTAGATGGTGTAGTCGGGCTTGGTTGCACCCTTGGTCGTCAGGTGACGCCCGCTCCGATGATTCCAGACTGAAATCATGCCGATCTCATTGGCAGGGTCGATGTCATTGACTGGATGATCGCCAACGTACATAGCACGTGTTGGATCAATACCTGTGCGCTCACATGCGCGACGGTACAACTTTGGATTCGGCTTACCGATCCCCACCTCATCGGTAATAAAAACAGCGCCGTGATCGATGTACGGCCAGATCTGCAAGCGAATGATTTTTTCAGCCTGCTTAATGCGAAGCCCTGAGGTAATGATGCCGAGCTTCAGATCCGTTTTAGACAGGATCTTCATGGCCTCCAAGACATCCTCGTAGGTCGACAACTCGCGGAACTTTGTTTCGTGATACGCGACGACGGCAGCGGCCACCAACAGGCTGCCCGACGTCCCAACGAGTGCTTCGTTCGGCAGTCGATTCAGAAACTTGTTGTAGTGCCCACCGTAGTTGCTGGAGAACTCGCGGATCACTTCCATCAACTCGCGATAACCTTCTTCCGGATCAATCTTAAGGCCAAGAGTGATCATCGCTCGAATACTGGCTCGACGTGCAGTCTCCGCAAACCGTGTTGTAGAGAACAAGGTGTCGTCGATATCGAAGAAAATGGCGTCGAGTTTATCGGTCATCAGTACTCACACAGATTGGTCAGTTGCGATTCCATTGTACGAACCATTTCAATGAGTTCGCCCCGTCAAGCAAATAAAGTCGCTCTGAGCCCCTCGTCTGACTTAAGGCCCAAGAATTTTCAAGCTTCAAGAAACGGAAACAAGCCAAAAGCCTCGATTGAAAAAGGCCCCCGCAACCTAAGTCGCGGAGGCCTTCAATTCTTAAAGCAACCGAACCAGCTCTATCGAGCGAGGCGAGCTTCTTCCTCTTCCAAATCGATGATTCGGACGTTGAGGAGTATGATCAAGTCAGAGATTTCATCCGAACGACCCTTCTTCGAGAAGAAGAATGACAGGATTGGGATCTGCGACAAGATTGGTGTCTCGCTACGACGATCAACTGTTGTGACGTTCTTGAGGCCACCGATGACAACCCAACCACGATCCGGAACGCGGACTGTGGTGGCTGCAGCACGATACTCAATCTCAGGAAGCTCAATGATGACGTTCGTTGTCAAACCAGCGAGTGGCGTAACGAATGTCTGAATTGGGCGCGCCAAGATTGCGACTGTTGGACGAAGCTCCAAAGTCACGTACTTGCGGTCATGGCTGACTGTTGGACGAACATCCAAAACCAAACCATCTTGAACGATGTCAACGAGAGGGTCAGCGATGAATGCAGTCTGGGCGACTTCAACATCGTAGTCCTTCACGTAGGCAATCTGGTTCGTGAGGGTCAAGTTAGCACGTTGGTTGTTGTAGATAGTTAAACGTGGTGCCGTGAGAACGTTGGCGAATGCCGATTTCTCAACAGCGCTGAACACAACACCCAATTCCAGGTCATCGAGGAAAGTGAAGCCAATGGAGGCGCCACCGGTACTCGACAAGAAGCTACCAAGAGCATTGTTGAAGATGTTCTCAGTCCGAGCGCGGAAGTCCAAGTCGTTTCCGTCTTGGAAGAAGGCGCCCGAAGTTGGGGATTGGGAACCGGCAGCAGGGAGACCAGGTCCGCCGTTATCAAAGCCACCAGACGCATTGTCTTCTGGGCCGTTCACAACGTCGTCAAGCAAAGCAATATTGCCTGGATTGGTGCCACCAAGGCCACGAATGTCGACGCCAATCTGTGATAGGAATCCTTCACGGATGGCGATGACGCGTGTTTCAACATGGACGATAACCTTGGTGAAGCGACGCAGGTCTTCCAAGAAGTTTTGGATGTTCTGGTGCACTTCAGGAGTGGTTACGGCCACGAGTTGACCAGCGGAAAGCTCAAGGCTACGGCCTTCAATTTCCCAGGTCGTTGGATCAACGTTGTCGCGAACGAGTTCGAGCAATTGCTCTGGCTCAGTTTCGCGCACTGGCTCACCTTCTTCACCGAAGACGGCGATTGCACTCGCTTCACCGGCAGGGCCAGGGCGAAGTGTCAAGTTTGGCGGGCGGAAGTCAGGCAGCTGAATCGTTAAGTCACGAACTTCGTAAACTCGCGGAAGAATGGCGCCTGCCGACTCAGTGAGGCCAACAACGAAGATGGCGTTGTTCTTAAACGTGTAAGTCAACGCAAGTGGCTCAAGAGCAGTCTTCAGGGCGTCAGCGAAGTTCAACCCGCGGACACTGAAGTTAATAGGCTCTTCGCCTTTTTCCTCAAAAGCAAGCTTGGAGGTGAGGATGTTGACGTTCTGAGTATCGCGCACATAAGTGACGACTTCTCTCAAAGGCATATCCTCAAAATCCCAAGTAACCGTTTCAGTGGCCAGCTTGTTCTTGAGGGCGCGAGTGAGTTCACTGTCTTCGAGGGAAGCAGCAACGACGTCGTCTTGCTTGCGATCACGGCTGAGCTTGTCCCAAACCGAACGCGAAGGGAACTTGATGATCGAAGTCCATGGGACTTGGTCATCGCGCATTTGGTCTTTCCAAGTCTGCATCTGCTCGCGACGCTTGGTGAAGTACGATGACCTCCAAGCTGCACTACGAGCTTGGCGCGACATTTGAACCAAGTCTTTAGCGTTGCGGAAAGAAGGAGCGATTTCGAGGACAGCAGCAGCGACGTGCTCAGACTGATCGAAATCTTGGCGCTCGAATGCTTCGTAGGCTTCGACCATCATGGCACGAACCTTCTTAGCACGGCGAGCTTGATCGCGCTCTTCTTCAGCCTTCAACCGGCGGTAGGCTTCTTCGTATTCAGTCCGTTCGCTTTGATCAGCATCGCGATCCATACGGCGATCGATTTCGCTGCCGAGACGCTTCACGTTTGGAGCGAGTTCACCGAAGTTTGTTTGGAAGGAATCGTACCGGATCACAAGGTGAGCCAGTTCAATCTCTTTCTTCGCGTCGTCCAACTCACCACGCTCGAATGCGTGGTTTGCCTTGACGTAGCGATCATTAACTTCAGCAACTTGCTTGGAGCGCATTGCGGTTTTGTGAGCGATGACTTGGTCAGCAAGGCTGCCACCGTCAACACCATCACCCATCATTCCGCTGATTTCTTGCAGCTTTGATTTGGCAGCTACGTTGTTGGCATCAACGCTCAACGCACCCATGACTTGAAGCTTAGCTTCTTTTAACTTGCCTTGAGCGACGAGATCATCGGCGCGCTTAAGGTAAGCATCGATATAAGCTGCGGATTTTTGTCCGTCAACATTTTCGTCCTGCATCCCATCGTTATCGGGCATAATTTCAGCCGAATCGTGATGAGCTTCTTCAACAGTCTCACCGGACCCATCATGGTCCATTGATTCATCTGAAGAACACGCCGACATCAATGTGACGCCGGAAACCAGTAGCAAAGTGAGTAGAAAGTTTACTCGTTCTGATTGGATCATTTCTGACCTTTCGCGAGGAAAGTCCCCTGGAGGAGTGGGGGTTGCTTACCGTGAAAGACTCCGTCGACGCGGTGGTATCCCCTGCGGCACCGCCTCGGCTTCCCTTTTTCCCTATGTCGTAAAGACCGACGAGACCGCCAGATATGCTCCGACTAGCCTTCAATCGCGCAGGATTCTACATAACCCTGGAGCCGAGTGTCAAGGCCACAAAGCAAAGCGTTCCTGCATTCATAAGAGCTTTACGCAGAAGGACTTCGGTCGGTTTCAATTCCTTGAAATTATCGAGATTTCGAATCATTTCAACATCCGCAGGAAACCTAGACAAAGGAGGCCCAAATTTGGCTCATTTTATGGGGCCCCGTAGCTTTCACAAAGCGCCTTCAAGCACCAATCGATCTGGCTTGAAACCAAGGCGCTGGTCACTTCGATTCAATGTTTTTCTGGCGCAATCGATCGCGGTCGCGACGAAATGAGGCGTTTCGGGGCGACTTCTTCACGGCAACTTCAAAAGAGGCGCACGCCTCTTTCAGCTTTCCGCTCGCCTCCAATGCAAGCCCCCTGAGACAATGCATCAAGCCGTCGTCTAGGCCCCGCCCCTCTTGTTCTTTGGCGAGCGCCATGATGCGCCCCAGTTGAACTTTGTCTCCACTCAAATGCCACAGGCTCAACGAGATCGAGAGACGCATATTCCAAGCCCGATAGTCGAGCGACCGTTGCTTGAGATACGAAGTGAGTTCATTGAAGCCGCGCTCAAGAAGCTGCGCTTGATACTTCTTGCTAATCGCGCGCGCTTGAGAACTGACTCCCAATTTCCAGTCGGCTCGCCCCAACCAAAACTGAATCGCCGGGCTTTGATCACGACGTTCGCGCATGAGGTCAGTCAGAATCTGAAGGTCAACAAATGCCTGATCACTCTGGGTGGCGGCGGCCCCGTTAGTAGACCTCGCCTGCAAAGTTTCTAAGAGACGTGTCAATCGATTGAGTTGGTTGAGAGTCCCCATTCGATCGCGAGGATGAGCAAGTTTCTTGTTCTCATCGACTGTCGGTTCGGCCGGCACGTCTGGAGATGGACCACCCAAATATGCATTGGATCGCATGCCTGGTTCGACTTTACGACTATCGGAATCAATGAGACTTTTCAGTTGCCTGCGAACCTTGAGAAGTCGGCCTCTCATAGACTTAGTACGGGGCACGTCCTTGGTGGCTAAGTCGTTCTTCTCATCGAAATCCTTGCGATGATCATAGAGCAGAGTCTTGCCGCCACCTTCGATGTAAAGCCAGTTCTCACTTCGTAGGCTCCACAAGGCAGCCCAGCCAAATTGCCGAAACGGATAAACGGTTTCACCATAGGATACGGCGTCATCCTCGATTGATTGGAACAAACTGCGCCCAACACTTTCGCCGTGAATTTTCACCCGGGCGAATTCTTGAATGGTCGGAGTCACATCAACTGTACGAACGAATTCACGCTTCTTTTGGAGCTGCATATCAGCCGGCGATTTCGCCAAGAACGGTATGCGCATGGTGGCGTCATGTAGTAGAAAACCATGGCTCTCTTCACCATGTTCGCCGAACCCCTCGCCATGATCACCAACAATCAAAACGAGCGTGTCATCCCAAAGACCGCGCTCCTTGTAGGCGCGAAACAAACGCCCGATCTGCCCATCAACAAATGCGACTTCTCCGTCATAAGGACTCCCCCCTGCTTTCACGACAGCATCGGCTCTTCCAGGGTGAGCTCGGTAGGGATGATGGGGATCGAAAAAATGCACCCACATCAAGGAGGCATTCGACTCGACTTTGTCGAACCATGAGAGAGCTGCACTCGTCGTCTCGATCGCACCTCGCTCGTCATAGTGGCTGTGGCCGCCACCACCTGTTGATTGGACTTCATCGTAAACATCGAAACCCGCACCAAGTCCGAATTCACTCGCCATGACCCGCGAACTGACAAAGGCGCCAGTGGCATACCCCTTCTCGCTTAGATCCTCTGCCACAGTCGTGAAGCTTCGGGAATTTTGCGCCACGAGGCGAAAATCATTGTTCTCCCGCACCCCGTGTTGAGGCGGCTCCATGCCAGTCAACATGGTTGTGTGAGATGGCAAAGTTAGCGGCGTCGATGTGAATGCTCGTTTATAACTTCGACCGGTAGCGCCAAAGTCATCCATTGTAGGAGTTGTTGTACGCCCGGCGACACGTCGTCCATAGATTCCGAGATGATCCTGTCGTGTTGTATCGAGGGTAATGAGCAAAACATGGCGACTTCGAGACTCGGCCCTCCGGCCGTCCTCCGATGTAGAATTGTCGGAGCATGATGAAAGCAACAGACACCCAAGGACCAGGCCGGCAACTCTCGCAAGATCCCTCGCATACGGCCGCTCTACGACATCCAATTCACCGCTCAATCTCATAACTATCGGCTTTCCAGAGAAAGAGAGAATCATCTCTTCTCCCCATCTCAACATGCCAGTACGGCTGAGGCCAAAAAAAATCAGGTGCAAGCCATTCTGGCCTGCACCTGATTGTTCATCAATGATTTTCAGTTGATCACTACTGGGGCGCTGCGAGTTGCTTGCGCACCTTATTCCACCACTTCTTACCGGCAGTGATATTCTTGTTGGTTGTTAGGCCAACAAAAGTGATCGTCTTGTACTTAGCCTTATTGAACAAGTCGAGAACCGAAACGACGCTGGCGTGAGGAACCCCACTCCATGCTTCGATCTTGCCCTTCGCTTCAGGCTGCTGATCGTTGAAGCTCTTGATCTTCTGGTAGATCTTTTGGTGAATTTCACCAAGAGTCTCGCCCTTGATCTTCTCTTGTTCGAAGTAGTACTCAGTTTGCTGTTCGACCAAATTGCCGCCAGGAGTACTGCCCTTCTTCTGTTTCATTTTGACAGTCACAAAGATGTCATCAACAATTTCAGGGGTCGCATTGGTGCCAAAATCTGTTGGCAAATACGAGTACAGCTTCTTCTCAAGCAATTTGAACTTCAATGTGATGATGAAGAAAATGAGTAGCTGGAACGTAACGTCGATCATCGGCGTCATATCCATCTTGATTTCTTCTTCTACGGCACTTTTCTTTTTTGCCATCTGTCAAATCTCCTGCGTTCGGTCCATCAGTTCTAAGAGCTAATCGCCGAACTACTCTTCCTTAATTTGTTCCGAAGTTGCGAGCTCGATCTTGTAGATCGCAATTTCTGGATTCGCACAGATTTGGAGAATCGCCTTCACATAATCAAACGCTTGGGCACCATCACAACGAATCAGGATGCTCCGAGTCGAGAGGTTCTGATTTTCAGGATCTCGATACCGCTTGTTCTGGACGCCGTTGGATTCAAGGAACCTATAGATCCCAATGAAATCCTTTGGCTTGCCTTTGACAAGAATCTGATTTGCTTGTTTCCTGCGTCTTTCATCCCACTTCTTGGGGTCAGCCTTCGTAGGGATCGGCGAAGTGATATTGATGATGATACGGTTTTCGTCCTCACCGTCATCTTCAACGCCAACCGTCGACCAAGGCAACTCAAGGAGTGCAATATCTTCCTGACTAAAGTCCGTGATGATAATGAAGAACATGATCATCTGGAACACAATGTCGATCATCGGCGTCATGTCCATGCCGATATCTGCGTCAGGAACTGTATGCTCTCTGATTTTCTTCTTACCCACGATTCCGCTCCTATCAGACAGTCGTTGCTGTCAAAATCTTTAGTTTGACGGGCGAGGCCTTAACCTCGCCCAACAACAACTGAGACTTAGTTGCGGAAACGATCCAGCATGTCTTCCGTGATAGCGCCGATCTCAAGAACGATACGGGTAACCTTGTTACGGAAGTAGAAGAAGCCGATCATCATTGGAATAGCGACAATCAAACCAAGAACGGTTGTGATAAGTGCCAATGAAATCGTACCTGCAAAGTCAGCTGGCTCTGGTGCAGAACTGCTCGCGATAACATCGAACGCGCCGATCATACCCCAAACAGTACCGAGCAAACCAAGCATAGGCGAAACAGCTGAAAGCAGTGAGAGCCAAGAAACCTTCGAGTGAAGCTTAATAGCCTCTTCCTCGGAGATGTCATGAGCCGCTTGTTCCATCGAATCGTAACCGTGCTCCATTTTCGGAAGCGCAGCCGCGAGGACGTTGGTCAGGAAGTTTGGCTCGGACTCGCACAATTCGAGTGCCTCTTGGAATTGCTCTTCGTTGAGCATGGTCTCAATGTCATCAATGATGTCTGGCGGAGCCAACTTCTCACGACGTACGTTCATGAAGTGCTCAATGATGAGGGCCACGCCGACAACGGACAATAGCCACAAGATGTAACCAATACCGCCACCACCAGTGAGCAAGGTGCTCGCGCCAACGGCATATGCTGGTGTGGTCAGGGCCAAAAACGCCGCAGCTGCCATGATTAGCGAAGAGGTCTTGATGCGCATGATCCGATACTACTCCCGTCTCAGTTATTGCCGGGAGTCTAATGCTCCTCGGGCAATCTCGTTCATGAAGCTAAGCACGTCGCGTTGCTTCGATTTCTAAGCCAGGCGAGGGTGTTTTCCTCACCTTCTTGGCTTTACATTTTCTTCAGTTCGTCTCTTGCAAGAAAGGCTTCACGTGACTCTGGGTAAACCCGACGAGTCTCTTCAAAGTAGCCTTTTGCAAGTTCCTTAGCTTTGCTCAAGGAGCCATCGAGTTTTAAGTGAATTACACCCAAAAGATAGCAATTTCTCGGCATCTCGGAAACGACCGTGAAATTTTCTCCTCTGGCCTTCGACAAATCGAAGGCAGCTTCCAGAAGCTCTTTCGTTCCAGGAGCTTGTGCACCATCGCCACCGAGCAGTAACATCGTGACTTTGGCGCCGCGATAGGCAGCCTGAGCTGCGCTGCTTCTTTTTTGTGACGCAGAACGCAATTCGCTAAGGACGATCTTAGCTTTAGGGTTGTCTTTGTTCATTAGGTTGGCAGCTAAGAGGCGCGCTTTCGCATGGAATGCAAGCTCCTCAACTTTGCCCTTAGCGCCGGTTGCAGCCGCGGCCACTTCCTTAAACGCGTCGGCTGCCAAACTAAATTTGGCGGCAGCCATAAAGGACTCAGCCATGGCCAATTTGGCCTGCATGGCTCTTGGCCCCTTCACCCCATTCTGCTCCAAGACGTTGACGAGCTTGGTCAATGTCGACTTTGCATCGTCGTGGAGTCCGTCCAAGCTTTGACTGCGAGCCAGGCTTAAGGCGGCCTCTGGGTAGATCCGGTGGCCTGCCACTAAGGGCATCAACTGCTTGAACGTTGCGATGGCATCACGAAATTCGCCGTTGGCGAATTGGGATTTGCCAAGGAACAAAAGCGCGTAAGGCTTCACCCAAGGTTGATCGCTTTCACCTTCGTCGACGGCAGGCTTGAGTCGCGAAACAGCATTGACGAAATCGCCAAGACTAAAGCGCTCGCTGCCAATCCGAAAGTTTACTGGCTGGCGATCGTAGACAACCGCAACAACCTCAGCTGCTGCAACCGTCTTCTTCGACTTGCCATTCTTCGAATAGGTGATTTCCTTCATCGTCTCAGAGACGATTTTTACACCAGAAATGGGTTTCTTGCCTTTCAGCAAGATTGTGTCGGCTTGTGCCACAAGGGGCATCAAAGCGACAATCGTTAACACCAACTTAAAGAGCTTCATGTTTATCCTCGATCGTTGTTTCTGTTGCCTTCGGGTTTAAAAATCTTGGTCTCTGAGCCATTCCCATAGCCCGACCAACTTCTTGCCACCCGGCAAAGATGTCTTTTGGAAGACAGCATCGACGTTTCTCTTGATCTTCTTCAAGCCACGTGCATCGCCTTTCTGCTTCGCATCCTTGTAGACCAGGAGGAAGGTGTAGATGCGAGCTCTTTGTGCTTTGGCTTGAAAGACTGCTTCTTCGACATCGTTTTCGGCGCTGTCAGCAGATCTGCGAAAACGCGACTGCAGCTTCTTCCAGATCTTGGCCGCCCGCTCGTACTCGGCGTTACCTTGGTAGTAGTTGCGTTGACCGCGACGGTTTTCTTCTGAGAGGAAACCACCAAAGATCTGTGCCGCTTCTTCCAAGGTCACATTCGATGCTTTGTTGTCCTTGCCCACAAGCTTGGCGTAAATCGGCGCCGCTTGTTCAAAGAGACGATCGGTCTTTTCCTTGTCACCGCCGGCAAAGGCGATCTTGGCGCGCTCAAGAAGACAACGAGCTTTGCAGCGATTGGCATAACGCGCCGTCTTTTGTGGCAGTTTTGAGCCGAAGCGCTTGAGCAGCTGATCAATCAGCTCTTCAGCTTCCGCCCATCGCTCCAACTCATAGAAGCCCTTGATGCCGCGTGACCAATAACTGCTCTTCGACTTAAGGTTGGCAATCAGGTAGACACGATAGGCCCGAATCGACTCCAAACGGATCGGGTTAGCCAAAGCGGCATCTTCGACGGTGCCTCTTGGCATCGCTTCGAATTTCTTGCTTAACGAGTTACTCACCTTCAGGGCAGCTCGCCAAATCAACTTGTGATTCGGATCAGCGGCATACATGTCTTTGAAGGAAGCATTCGCTTCCTCTGTCTTGCCGCTATCAAGAAGAGCCACGAGCATGTTGTAGCGGCAATGCTGCTTAACGTTCGCGTCTTTCGAGTTATCGATCACGAACATGGCCGGCTTCGGGATCTTGGCGTAGTCTTGCTTCTTAACCGCCAAGTCTGGCTCGATACCAGCCGCCTTGATGAAGCACTCGGTCAACTGAAAATTCGCCTCAACCAAAGCAGCCCGACGCGACTTCAGTTGAAGTGGGTCTGTTGCCTTCGAGGCTTCTGTGTAGGCCAGATAGTCTTCGAACTTCTTAGCAGCGGCGCGCCACTGAGGAGCCGTGGCATCTTTGTTCTTGAGCAACAAGGTAGAAGTCACAACAGCAACCTTCACCATAGCTCGTTCTTGGTACTCGGATGGCTTTGCTGCGATCTTCTCGTATGACAGCAAGCTGTCGGCATAGCTCTTGGATCGAAACTGACCCTGAGCCTTAGCCCAAAGCAAGCGCATGACGTCTCCACCACCACCAGCGATGCCGGCAGGCTGGTGAGCAATCACCCAATCATTGCACTTGTTGCGCAACTCATTGGCAAAAGGTGCCCCGCTGGTGATCCTGACCAAATCGCTACCTACAGCGCGCCAGTACTTGGCGATGTCTTGGTTAATCTTGCGATTCTCGCCAAGGTGCTCGTTGTTGAAACGCTTATAGGCCTGCTCAAGAGCAATGTAGGCCTCTATGGAGCGGCCCAATTTATCGTTGCAACGGCCAATGCGATAATAAGCTTCGCGGCCGAGGATGTTGCGCTGCTCGACGTCCTTAACTTTAGCCAAGTTGAAAAGGACGATTTGGTACAGCTGAATCGCTTCAGCGTACTTCTCAGGATTGTTTCTCGCGGCAACCCAAGCACCATTCGCACCAGATGCCAAAACAACGGCATCGAGCTGATCCTTGTTCTTGTCTGTGCGGATCACCAAGCTCATGAGCTTGTCAGCTTCCTGTCCTGGGAAGCCGCCCTTAGCCGAAACAGAAGCAGCAATCGTGAGCGCCGCATCGGTACGACCAACGGTCTGATATGCCCGCCCCAATTCGATTTGAGCCATACGACCGTTGTAGTCAAAGGTCCAGCCCAACTCAGCATAACGAGCGATCATTTTGTCGCCGTGCTCGACAACCAAGTCCGTGGCACCGTGCTTGTTGAGGAATTGGAATTCCCAATAAAGAGACTGGGACACAATCGTGGCCCAATTTGGATTGGTCATGGCTTCGTCGCCAGTCAAGCTCTGGAAGACATACCAGTAGTCGAAGTCGACCTTGGCGATATCAGTTTCACCGAAACCACCTTCATACAAGGCAGCATGGACACGACCGAGCCAGATGTAGGAGTACATTTCCCAAAGCGTGCCCGAGTTGAAGAGTCCGAAATCTTCCAGCTCTTCAACGGCATCAACCAAGGCTTCGTTGCGGAATGGTGACTTAAGCTTCTTTGGGTCGGTACCGATCAACTCGGCACGGAGGAGGCGAACAACGTTCTTGTCCAGGGATGCTCGCCTTGAGAGGTCCAGAGCCTTGGGATCATTGACCATAGCTTCCAAGGTCGCTGCGGCACGCTCGTAGATCTGGGTGGCTTCGGCGAGACGGTTTTCATTCCGCTTCGTCACAGCTTCCATTTGGTCCCCAGAAGGAATACGACCCTCTTGGATGAATCTGATTTCTTCACTGACGATGTCTTGAATCGTCGCTGCGAGGTCGAAGAACGTCTCAAAGTATTCGATCGAGCCGCGCTTCATCGACTTGGTCACCTTGCGGAACATTTCCAGGCATTCGTCGTTGAATTTCGCGCGCTCCGCCAGGTCTTCTGACAAGAGTGCTTGACGGCGCTTCAGTTGAGCGAGTCCTTTGACACCCAAGACTGAATCCCGTTTCGAAGAGACTTTTGACAGCCTCGTAAAGACTACCTCTGCCATGTCTTCATAGCGATAGTCTTGCATGAGGCGTTGGCCCCAGGTGTATTCGTAGGGCTGAGATAAGGCCGACACGCTCATGAGAACGAAGGCGACGGCAGTTATGCTCAAGAGTCGACTCTTTTGCATCGAAGAAATCCTCTTTTCGAACCTTGTTGGAATCGGCTCCTTAGTACGGACCGATCCTATATTTGTGGGAAAAGGTATCCGGGTGGGCCCCCTTCGCCGCATTGAACCGGAGCTTGGTGCAAAAGCTCTGACTCGCTCGAAGGGACGGACATACTATCAAACTCGGGTTTTGATTCCCGGTTCATGTTTTTTTCGCATTTCGTTAAATGAAATCGGGCCTCCTCGCAATGAGGAGGCCCGATAGATTTAGCACAGCTGAGCGTTTTGTCGAGAGTAGTCGTTCAGAATTACTCTCAATTTCTATTACTTCAGCAGATCTTGGACTGAGTCACCAGTTGGCTCAAGCTCGGAAAGGACAACGATCTTTACCTTCAAGAGGATGATCAAGTCTTTCATATTGCTTGACTTGCCCTGACGTGAGAAGAAGTAGCCCAAGATTGGGACATCCTTCAACACTGGGACACCAGAATCCAAAGTCTTCTCTTCGGCGAACTTCATGCCGCCCAACAACAACGTACCTTCGTCGGGAACAACGACGGTAGTATTGATGCTTTGCTTGCGCAATTCAGGCAACTGGAAGGTAACGGCAGAACCGTTTGCCAACTGAGTCGTGAAGTTACGAATTGGACGAACCAACGTGGCAACCGTAGGACGCAACTCAAGAGTCACGTAACGACGGTCATGAGACACGATTGGACGCACATCGAGGACAACACCTTCGCGAACCTTATCAATGATAGGATCAGCGATAACGGCAGCCTGAGCGATTTCGACGTCGAAGTCTTTAACGTAAGCGACTTCGTTCAAAACCATCAAGTGAGCACGTTGTGTGTTGTACACCATCAACTTAGGTGCGGTCACCGAGTTGATACGCTCGTACTTCTGAACGGCGCGCAGGATGGCCTCGAGTTGGACGTCGTCAAGGTAAGCGAACTGGAAGCTCACACCACCTGAGTTGTCCAACGTACGTGGATCACCAAGCACTTCGTCGAAGAGATTCTCTGTACGTGAACGGACATCGTAGTTGCCGTCACGATCAGAGAAGAAGACACCTGTGTCGTTTCCGGTACCAAGACCGATTGGGCTTGATGGAGTACCAAAGCCAGTGCCGGCTTGACCGAAGTCATCAAACGTACGGTTGGTTCCAGGACCAGCGACGCCAACACCTGCAGTATCGTCACCAAGACCGCGAAGGTCGATGCCGATGTCTTGCAAGAAGTTATTCTCAACCGTGATGAAACGGCTTTCGATAGCAACTTGAATACCAGTGTTCTTGCGAAGGTCATTAAGCAGCTTGCGAACCAAGCGTTGCTTCTCAGGAGTCTGACGAACGATCAATGTTCCAGCCTTTGGATCAAGGCGATTGCCGTCGTCTTCGTCCCATGCTGGATCAACAGCAGTCTTGATGATCTCAACGAGACGATCCATTTCGATCGCCATGTTGGGCTCGCCTTCATCCTCTTCCTCTTGTTCGCCTTCGCCACCAACACCAGAAGCGTTGAGGTTCAGTTGAACTCCAGGGAAGTTACGGATTGGGCTGACGAGGTCGCGAACGTCGTAGAATTCAACGACCTTGTTCTTGCGTGATTCCTCGACGGTTTGAACACGAACCATACCGCGATCAACGGTGTAAGTGATTTCCAACTTGCTGCAAACGCTGGCCAAGGCATCAGCGGCTGTGAATTGAGTAAACTCAACATCCAGCTCTCCGACGTCTTCTGCCTTCGTCATTGCTTCAGCTGAAACAACAATGTTGACGTTTGTCTGCGAGCGAAGCTCGGCGACAACTTCGTCAAGCGTCTTACCGTTCCAGTCAACCTTTGGAAGAACAGTATTAGCCATTCGTTCGCGAACGGTACGGTCGGCTTCAGTTTCTTCGGCGACGGCTTGACGTGCAATCTGGATTGGACCACGGTCAGCAATCTTCTTCCAGTCACGTGCATTGGGGAAGCCAATGTCCGTTGCTGGCGGAAGCATGGCTTCCTTGATGTTCATGAATGTGCGATCCCACTCGTAAGTGGTGTTCGCCATAGTTTCATTACGTGCCATTGCATGGCGAGCACGACGAGCGGCTTCTTGCATGCGTTGGGCGTTGGTGTCTTTCCAATCAAGCTCAAGGATCTTAGCGGCAATGTTCTCTGCGCGCTTGTACTGCTCACGCTCGAAAGTATCGAGGAGGGACTCCCACAATGCCTTCAATGTGCGATCGAGTTCCTTGCGCTCGCGATCTTCTTCAGAGCGAGCTCGGCGAGCTAATTCCTCAGACTCAGTCTGAGCGCTCATCCGATCCTTGCGGTCTTTCAACTCGCGAGTCTCGTCGAGTGCACGCTTAGCAACATCGGCGTTAAGGTCGATGGTGAGCGGTGACTCAGAGAACTTCAACAGTTGGTAAGCGCGATCAAGGTCATCGACAGCTTCGCCGAGACGATCCTCTGCCCGAAGTTCCAAGCCACGATGGAAATAGAATTGTGCTTTTGCTTGACGCTCTTGCGCCTTGGCGACAGCAGCATCAAAAGGCTCATCTTGTGTGGCACCAGATAAGACAGCGACCATCGACTTGTAGCCCCGTGAGGCTTCAACGTTGGATGGGTCATAATCCAAAGCTCGGCGGTACATTGCCTTTGCTTCAGCGTGACGGCCTTCGTTGGCCGCAGTAGTGGCGCGATTTATCAGATCACCAATGAGCGAAGAAACACGAGCCTTTTCGACTTGTGCACTTTGCATATTAGTATCTTGCATGCCGCTTTCTTCAATCATCTCGACTTCTTCGCCTTCGGCTTTCATCTGACTTTCGTCAGTGCCGCAGGATTGAAGTACGAGGAATGAAATAAGAAGAGCGGAAAAGAGAGCCGTCGACTTCGACAGGTTCATGGACATCTCCCGTTTTCCTCCTGAGTATTCCCTTCACACAAATGTGAATTTGCTAATCACCCTATTCCGGAGTTAGCTGATGGACTGAGGAGGAACCTTTCCTAGTTTCTGTCTTCCCGTGGTTGAGTGCGAATTATAGGAGTGGCCCCCGGCTTTGCAAGCCTCGGTTACAATCATTCCCAAGGTCGTGAGAAAAGTCCGTAACCACCTACCCACAATAATCTTGTGAAATTGAAACCTGAGCAGAACACAGACTGTAAGCCCGAGAATTGCGCCAGCTGCAAAAATGCCTGTCAATCTTGCCGACGTTTCTTTGGTTTCGGTTTGTCTGATTCGAAAGTGCGAAGAGCACTACTTCTTCAAGAGGAGGGACTCTTCCTGTCCTAACTCATTCCGGAAGAACACTTTAACAACTTGTACGATGCGCTTATATGAAACATTCTTAGTAATTGGCTGGTTGTTTTCGCCCAAAATCACTTGCCCTGTCCGGTCAAAAGCCACTTCATCCCGGACTTCTGGGACGGTTTCTGTGCCCTCTTCGAATCGGACTGCGACACAGGGAGTGGCATAGTTAATGCCAGATCCGCTATCCAAGACGCCAATCGTTTTGCCCTCCACCACGTCAAATTCTTTTTCATGCCAGACATCGATGACATAGCGTCGCACCAAAATCCGAGCCGTCTTGGTGGTCGAATTGTATTTCACGATGCGCAAGGAGTAGTCCCTGGCACCGCGCACGTCGACGGGAGCAGAGAATCCTGACATTTCACGCTTGGATTTGATCAGCATCACATCGTCGCTCAAAGCGCGAACGCGATACTTGTAAAGCTCGCCAGCTTTCACGTCGGTATCGACAAAGCTGCTTTCTGTGCCCCCCACCTTCGCGACCAAGGTGGGGTTGTCCTCTGGGCCGCGATAAACCTCAAACTCTTTGATCGTGACGGTATTTTCGTTCGGGACTTCCCAGAAAACCCGCACCCGACCGATATCCGTACTCGCTTGCAAATTCTTGGGCGCTAAGAACCGCAACTCAAGATCGCGCTCTTCACGGACGTCATCGATGGAGGCCGGGTGGTAGAAAACGCCATCCGTGAACGCCCGACCTTTGACCTCTGGGCTCCAATGTTCTTCAATCTCTGCCGGAAGTTCTTTCAGGCGAGTCAAGATTTTGTAGCCTTCGTCGCCTTTGTAGGTCGCATTCCTCAAGGCACTCTCGACAGCAATCTTTGCGCTGTCAGCCTTCTCTATTGCCGCATCTTTCTCGTCAAGCCCCATGCCTGCGCCAGCGCCCAACATGTATCCAGCAACAAGCAACACGATCACGAAGATGATGACATCGAGTGAATCTAAGAGTTTAGTCATGAAATGATCCGTTCGAGCGCTTAGCGCCCTTTGCGCTCGTGATAGTCCAAGACGGTCAGAAAGAAGCTCACTTCGACGGGAGGCTCAGTGCCCCATTTTTGAGTTGTCTCAAGATCAAAGTCGACACTGCGAACAGACACGTTGTCTATGACTGCCGAGATCGCGATCGTCAACAATCCACCGTCTTCATTGTTCAGCGTGACGGGAGCATCAAGGGCATGCAATGCGTCGATGAGGCGTTTGCTCGGCACTCTGACCCGCACGTCGTAACGCGTGCGCTCAAAGGCCGCGCTCGATGCGCCGGTGCCGACGATACCGCTCGACTCACCACCTTTGATCGCACGAGGCAACCAAGCCCCAACGCGAGCAAACAGCCGTACGATGTGGTCTTGCACCCAGAATTCCCGTTGCCGACGGCGCATTTCATCGCGCTGTTCGACCCGGCTTTCTTTCGTGGAAGAGTCATTCTTTATCAAAGGCGCATGCAGGATCAACGACGTTGGCACGCCTTGAACGCCCTGCTCAGACAAGTAACCGGCGGCCTCCCGCGAAAGCCGGTCAGCTGCCAACTCGTACTGACGCTGAAACTCATCAACTGCAGGATGAGACTGCCATTCGGTCTTGAGTTCTGGGAACCACAAGTCGAGATTCTCTTGGTCTCGCCGAGCAAAGGAGCCCTGCAACTTGTTCAAGACGTTGACCTTGATCTCTTTTTGAAGCTCCGTCATTTCGACCAATTGGTTCTTACCAACGGCGTCCTTTGCCCCCGTTTCCGCGGAGACAGACAGCAAATCGAGTAACCCGACCCGCTCCTTCAGGGACTTGGCAGCGCCATTAACCTTGAGCACATAAACTAAGCCCAAGACCAATAAGAGAAGGGCGAGCAGGACCCAGAATAGGTATTTGCTTTTCAATTCTCACCCTCCGCAGATTTGGCACCGTCATAAAAGAAGCTGGTTTTGAACATCCGGAATCGACGCCGCAGAGTCCGTTTCTCGATATCTGGCGTTGGCTTGGCAGATGCCTGCTCAGACAGGTAATCACCATCCACCGAGAATTGGCTAAAACGCTGATCCTTGCCGAGAGTGGCAAACAGCATGTCATTGATCTGTTTGAGGACTTCGTCTCGATTGTTGAGATCTACTGACCCCAGAATCAATTCGATCCGACGGGCCGTTTGAGAAACTTCATTGGCATCCCGGCCAGAGTCGATCTTGGTTTCCAAGAGTGAAACAACGAGATTCAGTCCGGGATTCTTGGCATTCGTCGCGGCGATGGTCTCGAGAATGCCAGAAACACCTTCCACTATTGCAACTCGATGAAGTCCTGCCTGGTGAAAAGGAACAATCTCGTCCTTGAGTTCGCTCTCTTCTCTCCCGCTGTTGAATTCCTTCTTGAGCTTGTCCATGACCTGGACGGACTCTGTCAGAGAATCTTGGCGCTTCGCAACTTCCGAACCGGCAGAATCAAGCATCATCCACATCGAGGCCACGGTGATAAAGCACACCAAAACGCTCAGAACGTGGAAGAAACGGCGACCGGCGATGATTCGCTCGAGATCTTGCGGATAGAGCTTTATGTCGATGTCGCTGCGGCCCAAGCCCTGGAGGGCAAGACCGGTTGGATGGGCCAATCCCGCCAAATTGGGGCTGAGCTCCGGCATCGCCACTGGCAAGTGACGGAATGACTTCATGACATTCACTTCAAGGCCAGTTTCCTTCGCCAAGAGCTTCTGCAGAGGTGGTGCTTGCGGGCTGCCTGGCACCAAAAGGATTGATTCAAGCTTCACGCCCTCGATGGCACCGCCAAAGTAGGCGGCCATCCTGGCAATCTCCTTGGTGAGTCGGACCGCTTCGTTGCGACGAATCTGCCGTAATGGTCGATCATCATCGACGGGCAAGTCACCGCTGACGATTTTGACCGCCGCCCGATGGCGCACATCATAGGCCTCACACACCTCGGCAAACATAGGATGGAAGCCGGTTGGTAGTGTCCGGAACCACAGTTTCTTGCCGTGGCACAAGAGGAGATCAATGCGGTCGCAGTCCACAGAGGCGATCAATTGACCACTTTGGGTGAGACGCTCGGCAACGGCCAAGTTGTAAAGTGCGACTGGGGTCAGTTGAACACCGTCAACTGGGAACCGTACTTTCTCCAACCGTCGGAGGCGCTCTTCAACGACATCCTTTTTGATGGCGAAAAGGAGGACATCCACCTCTCCTTCCTCCTGACGAACATCTAAGACCTTGTGGTCCCAGAAGACCGTCTCAAGGTCAAAGGGGATGTGCTGCTGGCCTTCATAGGCCAATATCCTCATCAACTCCTCACCCTGGACGACCGGAGCCGTGACGAAACGATTGAATGCGGTGGCGGAATCGACAGATACGAATACCCGACAACGATTCATGTCGTGTTTCTTCTGAAAAACGGCCAACGCATGCAACATCGCGCCGGCGTTCTCTAAGCTTGATAAGTCTTCAATGTCCTCGACGTAGTCAATCTGGTCGTGAGCTACGACCTGTAGATCGCCATTGACGTCTTCGATCTTCACTCCGCGAACCGAAGTGTTCGAGACATGGATTCCCCAAGCGGGAAATTCAGCCATACTGCGCCATCCCTTCTTCTTGTCGCCGAGCGACAATTTCGCCATACGCAACGTTAGCGCATCGGCTTGTGATCGGAATATAGTCTTGGACGGGACTTCCGGTCAAGAACAGGGCCTTGGGATCACCAGAGTTATTCTCCTTAGTGATGCCCTCCCTCCCCCGATTTTCGTTCAACCAGCCATAAGAAAGCTGGTCAGGCAGCTCCAATCCATCCTGTAGCCGTCTAACCGAGGCCCAAAAGTCCCATGACACGTTGCAAATCTTGCCAAGCTGGCCGTTTTGCACTTGGCTCTCGCAACAAATAGGCCGGATGATAGGTCGGAACCAATTTAGCGCCGTAAAAATCCAGCGTTTGCCCTCGCATCTTGCCAATCGGCTCAGTGCGTTGAAGGAGATGGTTAAGAGCCTGGGACCCTAGCGTGCAGATCACCTCCGGCTTGATCAGCTCAATTTGCCTCTCAAGAAAATGAGAGCAGGCCTGAGCCTCCTCTATTCTGGGGTTCCGATCCTCAGGAGGGCGGCACTTAAGGATGTTGGCAATGAAGACGTCATCACGGGAAAGTCCCATCGCGCCGATCATCTTGGTCAAGAGTTGGCCAGCCTGGCCGACAAAAGCCTCACCGCTCAGGTCCTCATCAGCCCCTGGCGCCTCGCCAATGAACATAAGGCGTGCCTTGGGATTGCCTTGGCCGGGAACAACCTGCTTCCGAGTTTGGCTCAGATTACAAGATTCGCAGGCTGCGATTTCCAGATTCAGCTGAGCCAGGGCTTCTGGCTCCGACTGAGAGATGACAGGGGCAGGGGCAGTTGACACCGATTCCTGAACCGGATTAGGGGCTGGGATTTGGGCGGCCGCCGCCGTTGAAGCTGCCTGGGGCGAGACCTGAGGCGCCGGGGCTGCCGATGGATTTAGACCCTTGGCCTCAAACCGCTCCCCCTTCGGCAAATGATCGACGCCAAAAGCGCTCTCCATTTCCAGGGATAGCTGAATGGCGCGGGCCAATTCGTAGTCCAATTCGGGCTGACCGGCGTTCATACGGTTTCTGTGATCCCATCGAGTACCCGAGTCCCAATGACCCGATCTTCCTCGACATTGTCTAAGCGCACGGGGACGATCTGATTCATCAACTCCGAAGAGCCTGCAAAATCGACGCGCATGAATCGATCACTGAGCCCGGTCAAGAGGCCACCGGACAGCCTGGCGCGCTCTTCGACCAAAACTGGCACCGTTTGGCCAAGGAACCTCTGTCGAAACGCCAGGGCCATCGCATCGTCCAGATCAGCAGCAACTTTCTTGCGCCGACTGATCTCGGCGTCATGGACATGGTTCGTCATGGCCGCAGCTCTGGTGTTCTGGCGCGGACTATACGGGAAAATGTGCATTTTGCAGAAATCCATCTCCTGGCAGAACGCCATGGACTCCTCAAAGGTCTCTTCCGTTTCACCAGGATGGCCGACGATTAAGTCCGTGGTCAGGGCTGGGGTCCCCAGGCGATCACGCAGCATGGCAACAGCCGTCCGAAAACGCTCCACACTGTACTTTCGGCGCATGATTCGGAGGACTTCGTTGCTTCCGGCTTGGAGCGGCAAGTGGAAATGAGGCACGAAGACGTCACTTGACGCGAACAGATCAACCAGTTCTTCGGTGATCTCGTGAACCTCAATGCTCGACACTTTGAGGCGTTTGAGGCCGTCTACGGCCGCCAAATCCTGGAGTAGGTCATAAACGGCATTCTTCTCATTCCGGTCCCAACCGAAATAACCGAGATGAACACCGGTCAAAACGACTTCTTTGTAGCCAGAAGCCACAAGCCGTTCGACCTCGGCAACAATCTCAGCATGGGGTCGGCTGACGATTTCGCCGCGCAAGCTCGGGATAATGCAGAAACTGCAATTGTCACGGCAACCGTCCTGAATCTTGACGAAGGCCCGTGTGTGACCAGCAAACTCCGAGATTCCCTTAGGCAATTCCGGCAACTCGCCGTCCATTCCCATCAAGGACCTTGCCACCCACGGGACGATGCCGGCTTTCTCCTGATTGCCGAAGGTCCGAACAACCCCAGGAAGGGCCTCAACGATGTCTCGGTCGGATTCGGCGTAACAGCCGGTGACCAGTACCTTCGCGTCTGGGTTACGACGGACAAAGTGGCGAACTGAATGACGGCTCTTCGAACCGCCCGATTCGGTGACCGAGCAACTATTGACCACAAAGATGTCGGCGGACTCATCAGCTCCAGCCTCTTTGAGGCCAAGGGCACGAAGCCCCTCACGGAACCACTGGCCTTCCCATTGGTTGACTTTGCAGCCTAGCTCATGAAGTCGAAATGTCCGGGGTGTTGCCACTGCTCAGCTCCTCAGGTTTAGTCGGCCATTGTTTCATCAAACACGGACAGTTGCAAACTTGGCTCTGGGAGCCTCGGTTAGCGGCTCAGTTCTGCCTCGAGCCTACCTGACCGCTAATTGCGCTGTTATAAGGACGTGTGGACTTCAGCATCATCATACCTATGTACCAAGAGCGAGATGCTCTCAAGCGTCTTCTGCCGACTTTGGCGTCTGCGTACGACCATTTCGCGCCCAGAAGGCTCTTTGAAGTTATTTTGGTCGACGACGGCTCAACCGACCATAGCTTTGAGATCGCCCATGCCTGGGCCGAGCATGCCCTATTCCCGGTCAAAGTTCTCCGCCTAAACCCTAATGAAGGTATTGGCGGTGCTCTACGCTGCGGCATGAAGTTTGCCACCGCCCGTGTCGCCGTGACTTATGACGCCGACATGACTTATCCGATTGAGGATATTGACCGACTCATGGATGCCATTGACGCGGGCGCCGATGTCGTCACGGCTTCTCCTTTTCACCCAGACGGGTCGGCGCTGGCAGCCCAAGATGGTCGGGTGTCGATCAGCACCTGGGCACATTGGTGCTACAAGATTCGTTTAGGAAAGAAACTCAAAGGCATCACCTGTGTGACCTGTGGCTTCCGAGCCTATCGCCGAGAGATTCTCGATGAGATCATTCACCGTCACGACGGATTCCTGGCTACAGCCGAGTTACTTGTTCGTGCGCTCTTAGCTGGCCTCAAGGTCACGGAAGTGCCAAGCACTCTGAGTGAGCGTCAAGAAGGCGAATCAAAAATGAAGGTGTTTCGCACCGCCCTCTCTCACTTGGCATTCTTGGTCACGCTGCGCTAAGCCAGACGACCTGAATCGATTAGGGTAACCCTATGGACGCGAAACTTAGCCAACTACGAGACGTCAGAGCCCCCGTTCCATCCTTACAAGTACTTATTGATGAGGTCGAGCTCACGACCTTGGTGAATGGTGGATTGAGAGTCAGGCTGTCGGTGCGCGACGAATCCCTCGTCATTACCAATTCCAAACAGAAGAGGTCGGTGGCCGCTGCAATTGACATCAGCGAAGGGCAACGATTCGAGCAACATTGCCTCGAGATGCGTTCAAGGAAAATCGGCGATGTCTCAGTAACGCAATTCGACAACTTCTTTCTGCGCCACTCCAGCGCAGGGGTCTTGGCATTCATCGGTGATCAGAGTCACAACAGAATCTTGTTGTTCGAAAGAGACATTGAACCTGTCGGTTGGAACATCGCCAATGGCGGCAGCAGTTCACTGGCTGAGTTGACCGACGTCAATGCGCTGTTGCTCAGAGAAGCCAGCGAAGAAATCTTGTTTCTTAATCCCACAAAGCAAACGCTTCACACCATCCAAGGCGCTCTCTTGACCGATGAGCTCGAGCTCGCTCTCGCCCTGTGGTCAAAGCGCTTGTCGGCCCAACGCGGGGACGACTTGTCGTGGGTGTCGGAACCGGGAACTGACCAACTCATCGTCGAAGACGAAAGCGGCGTGCCAACGACAACCAGTCATCTCTCACTCGCTCTCAATGCTCTCGATTTCGGCATCGAGTGCGGTCAAGTCATGAGACTGCAAGGCCCAAGCTCGTTGATTCCCTTAGATGGTGAAATCTTGAACGATGACTTGCTCGACCGACGGGTTGGATATTTCTCAAGCAAGCAAGAAGCGCGCCTTGGACAACCAAGTGCCTTGTTTCAGTCAGGTACGAAAAAGGCGGCGTCCGAAAATCGAACGACCGCCCTTTGTCCCGTCACTGAGAAGATGCTCGATCGATTACTCGATCAAAGCAACCACTAATCACCAATCTCAAAACTCATCTGCGCGTTCAATGCCGTCGACATGGGGAAGACGTTCTGCATGATGAAGATTGGGGACGCCCCATCGATGGTTAGAGCAAACGATTGACTGTCGAGTACCCGTAAGTCACTTGGTCCCTCTTGGTTGTCCGGTGACGTTTCAACGGTGACAAAGACGCCCGTGATCGATCCTGGTTGAGCTGCGAACCGCGGCGCAACAGCGACAGGAAAGACAAAGTCTTTACCAGGCAAGGCAAACTTCGATTCAACACCTTCAGAGCGTGACGTGCTTTGATCACTGTCTGGAAGTGATGGATCAAAGAACCGACCAGTACTGAAAGTGCGACCTGTGAAGCAATCTTCAACCCATCCTTCGTAGCACCAGCCCAGTGGCAACACGGGTAAGTTCAGACCAACGGCGAATTGGTCAAAGAACTGGAAGGTATCTCTGAACTGAATTCCCATGTGGTCATTGGTGATCGCCTCAAAAGAGTTATCCGAAGGCGTCGACAAGTGGAAGAAGCCGTCAACTCCACTAAAGTCTTCTAAGCCGAAGCCACCGTTAACGACGTCGCCAGCGACTGTCATCGACGCAACGCCACTCATGACGTTACCTTGAAGAATGACTCGCTCGGAAGGAATCAAATCGGAGTCGCCTTCGTTTTCAACGGTGATAAAGCAGCTGGTCGCTGTCATTGGCATCGGGAACGTGAATATGCCGGTGCCGACCGCATCAAACGTCGCACTCGTCGTATCACCAAGAATGGTCCCAGTAACCAAGGAGCGCACGTTGGTTCCTTCGATCAGGAATGGCCCGGCCGACATGTCGGTTGTGCCATCACTCAACCAAAGCTCGAAATGACCACGACGATCACTCATCGGGGTGGGCGACAATTCAGTCAGTCCCAAATCTGTGAGCACGACATTGGCAGCTCCCATCGTCGCCGTGCCGGTTGGCAAGTTGACGAATAGAGAATCCAAGTCGACATTACCCGTGGTTCGATTTTCCGAGTCGACAGCAGTCGAAGGAATGATGGCAGAGAGAATCTCAAGTTGGAACGGGTCACGGTCATTGTCGATGTCAGGTTCGATCGAGATGAACGCCCGGTAATCACCTTCAGGAAAATTCACCGTTGTCGTCAGGTCAAGAACCGGCGGGTCAATGATATTGGTCGGGTTGAAGTCAACAACGAAATCACCGCCGGGGAATGGAGGTCCAATGCTATCCGGACCGCGCTGAAGCGCGGTCATGGCATCGCTATCGAAGCCCGTTGGCGCAGTGAACGTGCCCATGCTTCTGGTGACGCCATTGACGACCGCCCATGCCTCATAAACCAATCCCGATTCAAGAACAGGAAGAACGAGGCCTGGAAGATCTTGGCCGTCTTCGGAAATCGTGCCGGCGCTTGGCTGAGAAAACCACACTCCGGCGAAATCGTTATTCGTGCCGTTCGAGACGTCATCGGTTGGTGATCTCATCTGGAACACACCGGCGGCGGTCGAGAAGTCGGCGAGGCCGATGAAGAAACCACCGTTGCCATCTGATTGAGCGCACGGAAAATTCTCGGTAACCGGCACACCTTGGGTCGTCATGTTGGCGCTGCGCCCAACAATCTCGCCCGCCAGCATGACTTGGCAACTTGGAAACAAGTTGATGTCACCTTCAGGCTCAAGGGTGATGAAGATGTGGCTGGAATCGCTGATAAACGGAAAATTATCGCCAATCATAGTCGACGACGGACCGAAAATCGCGCGTGACGCCGAGCCATAGACGCGGTCACCCGCGGGGCTCGTCACCAGGGCATCTGGCCCGGTACCGAGGACGATGAATTTGCCTGCGTTCTTCACAACTCCGTTTTCCACTACGAAGATCTCGTAATGTCCGAATACGGTGTTGGAATCTGGCAGACCAGTCAAAGCGAGTGTGAAGGCGAATCGTCCTTGGTCATCCCCTCCTCCGCCGCAAGCCGTAAGGGCTACAAGCAAAGTTAAGATGAGCATTCCAAGGCGAACAGTTCTATGAGTCAATGGCATTTCCATTCCTTTCCCAAGGGTCGTCGTCATCATGCGGGATACGGGGGATATATCAAGGCGAACCCGCCAAGACCGCCCCAGATCGCTCAGAGCGACAAGTTTGGCTGCCCACCGGATCAAGCAGCAGAGAATTGAGGCCAGAAGAGAAGTAGAAATCAGAATTCGGATGAAAGGGGGTCTTCGCCCCGAGCCTGGGGCTCAATCCACGCCGTATCGCCACTGGCGGCCTGAATGAGGGCCCGCGAATACTCTGTTTCTGGGGCATGGAAGAATTGCTCGGTGGGAGCCTTTTCCAAGACTTGCCCCCGGCGCATCACCATGATCTCGTCAGAGAGACGTCGCAAGACCGCCAAGTCATGACTGACGACAACCAAGCTGACGTCATTTTGCTGGCGTAGCTCACTTAACAATTGCAACAAGTCATCGACGTTTTCGGCATCGAGACCTGCAGTTGGTTCATCCAGAATGAGTAGCTTTGGCTTGAGGACGATGATGCGCGCCAAAGCGACCCGCCTCCGCTCACCGCCTGAGAGCTCATTGGGATATCGATTGGCTAACGCGGACGCCAGGTTCATTTGCCGAAGGGTCGCTTCGACATGCTGCACGACTTCCGATTTCTGCCAAAGCCCATGAGCGAGTGCACCCTCGGCAATGATCGATTCGACGGTCATGCGTGGGCTGAGTGACGACGATGGATCCTGGAACAAGATCTGAAATTGCCGCCGTGCCTGACGTAGCTTGGCTGGCGACAAGACGTCCTTTTGCAGGCATGAAGCAACACAACTGTCGTCGACCCAAATTTGTCCGCGAGTCAACGTCTCCATGGCAGCGATGGCTCGGGCTAAGGTCGATTTTCCGGCTCCCGTTTCACCTGCAATACCAAGGGAGCCTCCAGCCTCAAGAGAGAATGAGACACCACGTATGGCCACATTCAGTTGGTTCTGATCATCGGCGTAAGCGACGTCAACCTCTTGAACATCCACCAATGGTCTCATCTTGACTCTCCCTCCTGAACCAAGGGAGGCATAGAGATCACGGCGTCCGTCATGGACTTGGCCACCCGAGAGTCGTGAGTGATGAGGAGAAGCCCAAGATCGAATTCGCTTTGAAGGCTCTGCAAGAGTGAGAGAATTTTGCCCTGAACTAAGACATCCAAGTTGCTCGTAGGTTCGTCAGCTACGACATATTCCGGATTTTGGGCCAGAGTCATGGCGATCATGATTCGTTGTAATTCGCCGCCAGAGAACCGGCTGGCCTGATCTTTGAGGCGTGCCTCAGGATCTGCGAGTCCGATCCGTTCGAGCCACTTGATGCTCTCCGACTTCGCCCGTGCTGGCACGACTCCGGCGAGTTTCAGGCGCTCTGCCATCAAATTGCCGACGGTAAAGAGAGGATGAAAGGCCTTGCTTGGTTCTTGGAAGACATAACCAATACGAGCCCCGCGCCACGATCTCGAGAACGGCTCGCCATCAATCGAGACCAAGCCTTGGTCTCGCCTGAGACCGGCGGGCAAGAGATCAATCAAACTGAGAGCCACGCTCGTCTTGCCGCAGCCGGATGAGCCACAAAGTGCCAGAGTCTGGCCTCTCTCCAAGGAGAAGCTGAGATCTTGGACAAGCGGGACTTCAACCCCATCGGTACGGCGCTGAAAAATGCACAGGTTTTTGACATCGAGCGCCATAGCCCAAGATTAGCCCATTGGGCCAATCCTGCAAGATTACAATCGCTTTCCGGACTAGTCTGGTAAACTCAAGGTCTTGATTGAGCATTAGAGGGCATCATCATGCGTCGAAATCGTCTAACTGGCAGATATCCCAAATACTGGGCGACTGTGATTCTGTGCATCTTCCTGGGCGGTTGTTTTTCTTCGCAAGAAGTCCCCTTTCGTTCTCATGACCAGAAGGAGGCGACACGAGAACATTGGCATCGCACTGAGATGTACTTCGGCATGAAGAAGAAGGATGGGAGTTCCGTCACTTCAGCCGCATTCGAGAAGTTCGTTGATGACGTCATCACACCGCGATTCAAAGATGGCTTGACGGTGGTGAAGGCAACGGGCCAATGGCAAAACGAATCGGCACAGGTGATCGAAGAAGAAAGTCGTGTTGTCATTCTGTTTCATTTGGACTCTGTTACGGCAACCAACCACATCAAGGAAATCGCCGGTCATTACAAGACTCAATACGCCCAGGAGTCTGTGCTTGTCGTCACAGAGGACACCAACCTACGATTCCATTAGGTTCGTTGGCGGAACCTTCTGTTCATCAGGCCAATGAGATCTTGCCTGATTTGAGGTCGACGGCAAAATCGTCGCTCTCCTGAATCACCGATTCGATCTTGCTCTCGCGGACCTTCAGCTTCTCAGCAATATCAGCCACCATAGCTGAGAAGTATGGCGCCGCAGCGCCGCGCTTCTGTAATCCGTTCAAAACTCGAAACAAATGGACATGAACATCGTTGACGAATCCTTCATCTGTGGCTCTAACCAAGCCATCGGTGAGTTCGGTTAAGCGATCCGCGATGCCCTTGACGAATGGCGTGATCCACGACCCCTCTTCCATCCAGCTGAGAAAAACGTCGCGAGAAATACGCTTGAGAACAACGGGCGTCAGTGCGCGAATGCTGGCGGTCCTGGTCGATTCACACAATAGAGCCAACTCGCCAAAAGTATCGCCGGGCCCCAGGTGCGCTAACTCAATATCGCCATATTCGCCCTTCACAGAGACCGCACACTCTCCCTCGGTGATCTGGTAGGCCCCATCAGCCTCATCGCCGGCAATGAGGATCATGTCACCTTGGTCAACTCGCATCGTCTCTAAGGCGCGTTCACCACGAAGGAAGCGCCAAAGATCATCTCGAAATTGGGCTGTAGATTCGTGACGATCTTCAGGCCGAGCCGCCATGGACTTCTCAATGATGGCAGCCAAGGAAATAGGAACCTTCGGATTAACGCTTCGAAGCGAAACAAAGTCACACGCGCTCGCTGCATCCATAATCTCATCCGAGCTAGTGCCCCTAAATGGTGGCGCTTTTGCCAAGGCGCGGTAAAGCAAGGCACCCAAGGCGAATATATCGGTTTGCGCCGTCACAGTTCCTCCGGTGGCCTGCTCCGGTGACATGTACGCTGGCGTCCCTTCAATAATTCCGGTTGAGCCAACAGGTCGTGAGATGCCCCAATCCATCAGATAGGCTTCTCCGTAGGTCCCGATCATGATGTTGTCTGGCTTGATATCTAAGTGGACGACACCGCTGTCGTGCGCAAACGAAAGCGCATCGCAGACCGTCATTGCGGTCCGCAGAACGGTGTCGATCTTATCCGCTTCTTTTTCAGTATTGGAATTCAGCAACTCGCCCAGCGAACGTCCGCTCACCAGCTTCATTGCCAGGTACGGGCGTCCGGCAGAATCACGCCCCAGATCATGAACCGGGACGATATTCGGATGCGCCAGACGAGCGGTCAAGAGACCTTCACGTCGAAATCGCCGCCACGCATGAGGATCTGCTGTTTCCTTCATGTACTTGATGGCGACAATTCGTTCCAGGCGATGATCATTGGCTGCTTCGATCACTCCCATGCCGCCTTCAGCAATGACCCCAAAGGACTCGTATCTTCCGTCCATTTGTTCTAAGTCACCGTCACCATCCAGCTCATCGTCAGCCATGGTCGACTCAGGCAATGTCGATCCCAAAAGTTGAAGCGTCGGCATCATTGGGACATTGGCGACCCCGACCAAAACACGAATGTAAGAGTCACGAACGAGTTCTTCCTGCCCAGGGAACAGCGCAATATATTCGTCGACGCCCTTCAGTCCTTCGGTGCTAGCGAAGTCAGTATGGAGCATTTGAATGATCTGGTCTTGAGGTTTCGGGTCCATCATGACTCACCTTTTGGGGGATGCCCGGCCGTAACGTGAAACAGGCGATGCGAGCCATAATTCTTGGCTAAGGGCGTCTTGCCGACATACTGCAATTTGAATTCAAGGAGCCGTTCGGCGGCGACCAAAGCTGCGAACGCTTCACTGGCGTAGACTTCACCGACAGGCGTAATCGGTTCGATTCGAGCTGTACGCGAGACGTTCGTTCCAATGAAATTTGGATTGCCTGTCACTGGATCAATGCACTGATGTACAGGCCCAGCATGAAGACCAATTCGAAGCCCCATTTCTTGGGGCAGGTCGTAGTCATCCCAATTCACGGCATTCACCCGCCGCGCCAATTCGAGAGAAAAACGTCCGGCATCATGTACATTTTCAAAGACAAAGTAGAGACCGTCGCCCCATGTATTCTTGACCACTGGACCATGGGTGGTTTCTTCAATCAAATCGGCAACAAGACCGAGAGCGTGTTTGGTGAATTGAGGGATCTGCACTTCACTCAACTTGCTGAAGCCAGAAAAGTCGCCGAAGAGCATCGACTTGATGCCAACGCTCGAAGTCGAGGCGACATGCCCTTTGGACCTTGGCGGAAACTGACTCTGATCGAGGATTGAACCATCAAGTGGATCAACGACTTTGACGGCAATCCCGGTCGATCGCCACAGATCAACAGCCGAATCGGTACCGCCCAAACCATCTCCACAATAGCGATCCCACACAGCAAGACCCACGACTTCAGAAGCAATGCTCTTGGCTCGTAGTGCTGCCTGCCCAGCAATGAATCGATTGGCATAGTCGTAGGCCACATCTTCCCATTCGGGGTGGCGGTCGGTGAGTTCTGCTACCGACTTGGCCAAGGTGAAGAGCTTCTCATAGCGTTCCCGCCAAGCAACGCCCCCGACCGACTCGACGCTCGTTTGATAAAACGTGTCTCGGTCGAAAGGCAAGACAATGTTGATCTCGCCACCAGCCTTCAGCACCTCTTCCAGGAAGATGATGTCAGCCCCACAGGCTGCAGACGAGAAGGCAATGACCGAATCGAATTCTTCAAGAGCACGCCGAATGCCGTCACGCACTTTGTCTTCAGACGCGGCCGGAAAACGACGCTTCGGCCGGTCACTTGCGTCAATGATATGACCTGAGAAAACAACGACTTGAGGAATGCCAAAACAGGCGACAAATTGTTCGTCTGAATGCCCTAATGCCGCCAATAAGAGGCGCGCATTTCGAAGCGTTGAGGCGACGCGAAAGTAATCGCCCTGACATTTCTCTGCAGCGCTGCGGTAGAGCTCTTTGGCTTTTTCAAAATCGCGGCGAATCAGGTGAGTTTCTGCCAACGTCGCTTCAGCCCAGTACTTGTCATCATCTTCGGCAAAAGCGTCCTCGGCGACGATGGCGACCTGGGCCGCCAGTTCTTCAGCATTGCCTTGGCCGGTGAGAGCAGAAAGTGCCGCCGCATTAATCCCGGCCCAGTAGTGCTTAGGGTTGGCGTGAAAGACGCTCAAGTAGCGACCATGAGCTTGACAGAAAAGTGCATGTCTCTTGTTCAGGTCAGGTTCTTCAAGAGCCAACTTTTTCAAGGCACTGGCCAACAGCCCGCGAGTTTCGTCTGTCTTACTGGCGTCAGGGATTTGGTCTAAGAGATTAAATGACTTTTGGGCTGCCCCAGACTCGGCCAGGGCCCGAGCGCAAAACTCTTTTAAGGAAACATCGTCGGGAAACTTCGACAGAGCCTCCAAAGCAAGATCATAGGCCTCGATCGGACGGCTCTGCCTGAGAGCTCGCTTCGCTTCCGATTGCAAAGAGAGAAGTTCGTCTCCCTGGCCGATCTCGGACGACTCGTACGGATCGCCTGATACTGCCTTGGTGACGGTGAAACCCAACGCCATCAAAGCGACGACCGTATCGCTAATTCCGTGTTGTATGGATTGGCGTTCTGCATCAGAAATCGCCTCGTTGCTGGTGGCTTGGTTGAGGCTTTGGTCCGAACCAGAGGTCTCCGCATCAAGTGGCCCCACGGTGTAGGAACGCCTACGGGCACGATTAGCGAGCAAATGTGTCGTAATGACATCAAGCTCGGTGGAATTGAGGATTGTTTTCTTTTTGGAATCGGACATATGGTCACTTTCCACCCGTCAATCTGCCGCATGAGGAGACAGGCGAATATACCCTATTCCCGGAGTTCAGGTATTCTCTTTGATGAGATCTGCTAAGCGGGGAATAAGTTTTAGTCGAGCTCTTGGGCGGCCCGGATCAGAGACTGAGTGTAAGGGTGAGATGGAGTCGATAGGAGTGATTCCGTGGTACTTTTCTCGACCACGCGCCCGTCCTTCAGGACAAGGATCTCGTCGGCGAGAAAACGCACCACAGCCAGATCGTGGCTGACAAAAAGATAAGTCAGTTCACGCTCGGCTTGAAGACGCGCAAACAGATCGAGAATGCCAGCTTGGACCGATGTATCTAGGGCTGACACCGGTTCATCGAGCAACAGGATCTTGGGCCTTGGGGCGATCGCGCGGGCAATTCCCAGTCGCTGCTTTTGCCCACCAGAGAGTTCATGCGGAAACCGATCGGCACACGCTTGATCAAGTCCGACATCATCCAGGAGTTGACTCGCCGCCTGCTTCAACGTCGCCGCCGAGGTATTCGGCAGGCATTCCGTGACAATCCGCCAAGCGGGCCACCGCGGATCTAAGGACGCAGTTGGATCTTGAAAGACCATTTGCAACGTCTTCGCATCGTCGCCAGGACGCCGACGTGATTGAGGCCGAATGACCTTGTCGATCATTTTGATGTTGCCAGATTGAAATGAAATCAAGCCGCAGATCGCTTTCAGGAGGGTCGACTTTCCGCTACCACTTTCGCCAACCACACTAAGGCAGCGCCCGGCCTCCAACTCGCAGGAAACACCGTCCAGAATCTGCTTGTTCCCTAACCGAACAGAAAGGTCTGTAATCTTCAGAATCGTCACTGGAGCCCCTCCCCGTCATTCAAGTGGCAGGCAAGAGCACTTTTCAGGTGCTCCACGAACTGGGGTTGCTTGGTGAGACAGTCATCGACCACATGCTTGCAGCGCGCGGCAAATGCACAGCCGCTGATTCTCTCGCCTGGCTTGGGCGGCAAACCAGGAATCCCTTCCGGCAGTCTCTTTTCACCACCCAGTTTGGGTCGTGAGTGAAGCAATGCTGCGGTATAGGGATGCTTGGGCCGAGAGAGAACTACATCGACCGGCCCAGACTCGACGACCCTTCCGGCATAGAGTACGGCGACGGAGTCACAGAGGTTTTTGATGACACCAAGATCATGGCTAATAAACAGGAGTGCCATCTGATGACGTACGGCGAGGTCTCGGAACAGCTCCATGATCCGGCTTTGAGTGGTGACGTCAAGCGCGGTGGTCGGTTCGTCAGCGATGATAAGGCGGGGCTGAAGTGCCGTGGCTAAGGCAATCATGACCCGCTGATTCATGCCACCAGAGAGTTCATGCGGAAAGGAGGAAGCCACACGATCGACCTCTTGGAGCCCGACCTCCGCCAACAACTCTCGTACTCGTTTCCTGGCATTCGCCTTTGTTTCACCCCCTTTGACTCGCAAGACTTCCTCAATTTGAGCCCCGATACGGTAATGGGGATCAAGACTCGTCGTCGGATTCTGAAAGACCATCGCAATATCTGAACCGCGCATCTGGCGCTTCATCGATTCCGATGCATGGAGCATGTCGCAACCGAGTATTTCAAGTTGATCCGCGGCGATCCTCGCCCGGTCATCGGTCAACCCGATCATCGCAAGTCCGGTGAGGCTCTTACCACTCCCACTTTCTCCGACTAAACCCAGGATCTGCCCCGACGTCATCGTTAAGTCGACGCCCCGTAGGACTTCAATTTGCCCGGCGTCACTTGAGAAGCTGAGTTTCAAGTTACGGATTTCGACGAAACTCATGCCCGGCTCTCCTTGGGATCAAGAGCATCGCGGAGGCCATCCCCGACAAAGTTCAAGGCCAGTAAAGTCAGGCACAGAGCCGAAGCCGGGCCGATCAACATCCAAGGGTATTCGCGAAACAAGGAAGCACCTTCTGCCAAGAGCGATCCCCAACTTGCCGCCGGCGGTTGAATACCGAGCCCGAGGAATGACAAGAAAGCCTCTTCAATCATGACCCGCGGCACAGTCAAAGTGCCATAAACCAAGATTGGCCCCATGACGTTCGGGAGAATATGGCGAGCGACAATAAATGCTCCCCCATGCCCTGCTAACTTGGCGGCGTTGACAAAGTCACGATCTCGATAGGACATGACATTGGCCCGCACGATACGTGCCATGGTGAGCCAAGAGACGGCGCCCAGGCCAATGAAGATGTTGACCATACTGCGGCCAAACCAGACCATGAGGATGATGACGAAGAACATGTACGGCAAGCCGTAAAGAACATCGACAATACGCATCATCACGGCATCGACGCGTCCGCCCAAGTAACCCGCAACCGCCCCCCAAGTGACGCCAATAACTAAGGCAACAAGAGTCGCGACCAAACCAACGAGAAGAGAGACCCGACCGCCAGCAGCCATACGAACCAGGATGTCTCGCCCTTCATAATCAGTTCCTGCCCAATGCTCCAGAGACGGTGAGGTCGGCCCCAAGGTCAAGTGCTGAGTCGACGGCTCTTCGAACCAAAACAAGGGCAAGAAGATGACAAAACTCGACATCAAGATGAGGACAATGGTGCCAACGCAGGCGCCTCGATGTTGACGAAAGCGTCGCCACGCTGCCGCCATTGGTTTCTGATTAGCCTCTATCACGTGGCCACCCTCGTTCGTGGGTCAAGGTAACCGACCAAAAGATCAGAGAGGAGATTCGCCCCGATCAGAATGGCGCTGTAAGTAATGACCGCTCCCATGACCATGGTGTAGTCTCGATTGAAGGCCGCATCGATCAGCGTGTTACCCAATCCGGGAATATTGAAGACACGCTCAATCACCACCGAGCCAACAGCCAGGCCAGCCATGGCCGGCCCTAACCAGGCGACGACCGGCAAGAGCGCCTCTGGCAAAGCATGCTTGAACACCAAGCGACGCTCGCTGAACCCGCGAGCCCGAGCTGCGCGGATGTGATCACGAGACAAAGACTCGACCAGGCCACCACGCACCATGCGGGCCACAATGGCGATGTATAACGGCGCCATAGAGAGGACCGGCAAGATCATGCTCGCTGGCCCCACCCAACGCGACTCCGGCAACCAATCGAGTTTCAGTGCAAAGATCCATTTGGCAATAGGGCCAACTACGAAGTTCGGGATGCTCACCCCAAGGAGTGCCACCACCATGACTGCATGATCAATGAGACGATTACGATGAGTCGCCGCCCACACTCCCAAGATCAGCCCCACCGACAAGCTAAAACCCAGCACACATAACCCCAGCGAAAAACTGACCTTTAGTCGTGGAGCAATCAACTCCATCACCGAGTAGTCGGGACGAGACATCGAATGCTTCATGTCGGGTGGCCACGAACACAGGTCACCCAAGTAATATCCCAACTGCGTCGCCGTTGATTCGTCGAGATGCCATTCATGCTCGAGCGCCTTACGCGTTTGCTCGGGCATTTCTCGTTCTTGATCGAACGGGCCTCCTGGAGCGGCTTTCTGCAACAGGAAGCTCAACACGACAACAACAAAGAGAGTGACAATCGACTGAAGCACCCGAGATGTGAATCGCGCCATCATGGTGAAATGACCCGAATGAACTTGGGAGGATGGATGTTGCGACTGTTCTCAAATATCCCTTCAAACCGATTCGGGCGCAGCAAATAGGCCGTTCGGTAGTAGAAGATCGGAATGATGGGAGGGTCTTCAACGCAGAGAATTAGCTCAGCTTTCTTGAGAAGCAGCCGCCGCTTCTTGACGTCAACTTCGACAAGAGCTCGATCCAAGAGGCTGTCGTATTGCTTGTTCTTCCAGCCAGTTCGATTGCTCGATCCGTCCGAGCGAAAGACATCAAGGAAGGTGGCTGGATCGCTGAAATCGCCAATCCAATTGCCACGAGAGATGAGGTACTCCCCAGCTCGCTCCCGCGCATAGTGAACCTTCTTCTCGCGATTCTCCAGAATGACATCGACCCCTAATTCCTTCGACCACATCTGTTGCACCGCTTCGGCAATCGCCCGATTCTTGACATCAGTATTGAAGGCAATCGTCAGCTCCTTCAAGCCCTTGCCGTCAGCATGCCCACATTCGGCCAAGATTTCTCGTGCCCGATCGGGGTCGTAGCTCAGGCCCTTTTCCCCCATTTCTCCCCAAGGCTCCTCGCCAGCGATAAAGGGAGGAACCAATCCCAATGCTGGCGTTTCGCCCAACCCCGTAACGTAGCGGGTGATGGCCTCGCGATCGATAGCGAGAGAAAGGGCTTGGCGCACTCGAGGATCTGAAAACGCGGAGTCAGACATGTTGAGCCGGAAGAAGAATGTCGCCAA
>JBLINQ010000024.1:0-40664 GCA_047639315.1 Planctomycetota bacterium | reverse complement strand
ATGATTGTTCCGCTGTTCGACAGGTATATGGATCGGTGGGATTCACTTTCATTTGATGGTCGTCCGCAACATGAGTTCGTTGGGTTGTGGCTCAAGGTAGCTTTGCTTGCTCAACCAAGTCACATCGAACTTCGAAACGCAATGCCTGATCAGCACCAAAGGGACCAAGATTGGAACGATCCCTTTTTTGTAGTCTACGATGTGCCCATGCAGTTCGGCTTTTTCCTTGGGACTTAAAGCGTCGGTGAAGTA
This sequence comes from Planctomycetota bacterium, assembly GCA_047639315.1. Lineage (GTDB taxonomy): Bacteria > Planctomycetota > DRQF01 > S139-23. The sequence goes on along the minus strand of JBLINQ010000024.1, from coordinate 40,412 downwards.
TCCGACCATGTGCTGCAGAACATTGACGTGACGACCAACTGAAGCATATTCGCTGAGAGCTGCCATGAAAGTTTCGATATAGACTCGCTCCAGTTCTTCTGGCTCGAACCGGTCCATCTCACCAACAATATTGCCGAGCTTCTTGTAGCCGGCAGGCGAGTGGGCCATGAGAAGCAGTTTCTCTTTGGTGTGAAACTCGACAAGATCGCGCCGCCTCCAATCGCGGGCGAAGAGCTCTTTGATGCGGGCCAGCGCGTAGGCTCTTTCGAGAAAACTCTCGCGCAGTACCGGATCATTGAGGCGCCCGTCTTCCTCGATCGGCATCGAAGGAAACCGCCGTTGGAGAGCTTCGGCAAAAAGGCCACGACCATCTTTTGTTGGCATGCTCTTGCCGCCGGGGTAACGCTTGACGCGAAACAAACCGCAACTCGGTGAGTTCTTCATCAAGACGAATCCGCACAGTTCTTCCTTTGCCAACTCCTCAACCCGAGCGTTGGAAAACTCAGTCATCGATTCCGTGTGATCCGTCTGGCTCCCTGGTGCGACAAGGCGCGTTTCTCCGTCGCTAACTTCCAAGCGCAAAGTCTCGCGTGGAACACCAAGGCCGAGTTCGACTTCGGGACAGACAGGCACAAAATTGACGAACGGAGCTAAGACGTCGGTGAGAAAGCGCGCGCGTTTGTGGCCACCGTCATAGCGCACTTCATTACCCAAGAGGCATGCTGAGACACCAATCTTGAGCTTGGCGGGATCGCGATGGGGCGAGTGATCGGTGATTTCTTCAATTTTCACTGCTGGTCTCCGTCGGAGTAAATTCTTTCATGAATTCCTTCAGCCGGAGCTTACGCATTGTGTTTTGCGAAGTCATATAGCGAATCTTTCCAAAAATGGGCCGCTCAGGGCCCCAGGCCCGATCGAATCGTCCGAAACACCAGGACACACCCGAGATCGAATTCGGGTCGCGTCCATCCAAAGCATAACGATCATTCAAGAGCAGTGCATTCTCAAAACCGTGAATCGGAGTGGGCGACCATTCAAGGATTTTCTTGCCCCAGAGCATGCGCAAGTAGTTGTGCATACGACCGGTCTTGACCAATTGTCGTTGAGCCGCATTCCAAAGCGGATCCATCGTCTTTGCCTGGTCAAGCGCTTCGAGATCATACGTATACGGTCTCTCATCATTCGTGTGTTCAAAGAGCGAAGCCTTCGCCCACTCAGGGAGGCTTTCGAATTGGTCGTGGTTATCAACGTGGCGGCAGTAGTGGTAACCTACTTCTCGCCACACAAACACCTGATCGAAGAAGGCCTCGATTTCTGGTGCCAGCCCCCACCACCCTTCGCGAGCGCCTGAACAACTTTCTCCCAGGTCATGGGGGGTCCAGTTTTGATCCTCCACCACTCGTTGCAACACCTGCCAGGCGGCCACATGTCCAAAATGAAGATAGGGAGACAGCTCACTGCTTCCAGATTTGTCCGGATGGTTACGGTCGTCGGCGTACTTGGACAGTTTCGTGTCAACAAATTCGCTAAGGACACGCGTTCCATCAGCCGCCCCACCGACATCAGACGTGGGCGCAATGGAATGATCGATAGGAAGCACAGCAAGATCGCTCGCTTTCGCCTTCAAAAGACTCTTGGTCGCTGGTGCCCACTGCTCCAATATCTCTAAAGGAACTGGAGGGCAGGCCGGAATATTGAAGTGGCGAAGTGGATCAGGAAGAGGCGGATTGTCGATGTAGTCGCGAAGGATGCGCTGAAAGAACCTGCGGAAGTCATAAGCACGCGTGAAGGCCTTAGGTGAAGATGACAACGGCAGGATTCCGTTCGAGTCGACCATTTCGGCCTTGACCGTCACCTTGGCAAGTACCTTCGGCACCATGCTCCGCAGTGGCCCTGTTGGGAACTCATCACCAACAACATGGCAAGCGAGCGATGCCAACGCCCTGAACAGCCCGCGCCCTTCCCCTGGCGCACCTTCGACGTAAGGGAAATAGGTGACCCCCGAACCCTTGAAGGCCTTGGCATTGTCGGCCATTCCATTCAGGACAAATGCGTGAAATCTGTCGCAAGCGTGGGGGTAATCCGATTGTAGGCCCTCCAGAACGAGGAGAGGCTTGCCCATCTTCTCTGCGACACCTAAAGCTCTTTGGAGCCCATAGTTCCACCCCGTGCGCCGTGCTGATGTCATCCAGTAGAGCACCCAGATGCCCTGGGGGTTCGATTCATGCTCATTAGCGGCCGTAATTCGCGAGGTGAGAACCATGAGAGTCATTTCCTTTTCATCCGCAGCGGAAGGGCAAGTGCCCATAGTTCTTACGTGGCTGTCACGCCTGACAGTGGGCCATACCGGATCGACCACTGACCTGCGCTACCATGTATAGCTATTTTACTGGACATTTCGACGAACTTCTCAAAAAGCTGAACAAAAACGGGGCGTTCCGCCAGTATTCAGGTGGAAAGGACATGATTTCGTCCTTATTTGAGGCATATATGGGCGAAACACCAGCGATCCCTGGTCAAATACTGGGCAGGAGGATGGCCTCTGGCGCCCACAACGGCGGATTGTCCAAATAAAAACCTCTTTTTTCTGGGAAGTTCATTGCTATGCTCAAATGTCGAGATAATTTACTGGACATAGTAACTAACCGAACACCACGACGAAGAAAGAAGTAACCATGCAGATCAAAACAACACTCGCAGTCCTCACAGCAATCACTTTCATGTTTGCCGGCCAAATCCAAGCACAATGCTGCAACTCCAGCAATGACGGAGCCAAGCTTATCTCCAAGGCCAAGGCCGAAAAGGACATCGTTGACACCGCAGTCGCCGATGGTCGCTTCAAGACTCTCGTCGCCGCCGTCCAAACTGCCAAGCTCGTTGACACTCTGAAGGGCAAAGGTCCTTTCACTGTCTTCGCTCCAACTGACTCCGCATTTGCTGCTTTGCCAAAGGGCACAGTCGCCGCACTTCTCAAGCCAGAGATGCGCGGTCGCCTGACTGCTATCTTGACATGGCACGTGACACCTGGAGCCGTTGCCGCATCTAAGGTTCTTAAGGGTGGCTTCTTGCCAACCGTCAATGGTCAACGTTTGCCGATCACTCTCTCAGGCGACAGCGTGAGTGTTGGTGGAGCAAAAATCATCATCACTGACATCAAGTGTTCAAACGGCGTCATTCACGTCATCAGCTCTGTCATGCTTCCAGCCGACAAGAACATCGTCGCAACAGCCAAGTCAACTGGTATGTTCAACACCCTCCTCGCCGCTGCCACGCATGCCGGTTTGGTCCCAGCACTCACAGGTAAAGGTCCTCTGACTGTTTTTGCTCCAACTGATGCAGCCTTCGCAGCCTTGCCAAAGGGAACTGTTGAGAGCCTCCTCTTGCCACAGAACAAGGCCAAGTTGGTCGCCATTCTCAAGTACCACGTTGTCTCTGGACGCCTCTACTCCGACCGCCTCGTGAAGAGCGGCTCGGCCAAGACACTCCAAGGTAAAGCCGTGACCGTCAAAGTTGTTGATGGTAAGGCTCTTGCCAACAAGGCAACGCTCCTGAAAACAGACATCGAGACTTCCAACGGCGTCATCCACGTCGTCGACCAAGTCTTGCTTCCATAAAGGGTGTTCGGCCAGGCACTGATCCTCCCAATCCCCCTTCCTGGCACAGACACCGTTTCTTGCCTCCAGCCCCCTTCGGGAGCTGGGGGCACTTTCCATCCCGACGAATTCGTCGGCAAGAACATTCGGCAGTGGTTCACTCCAAGAACTGGCCGCGGCAACAAGTTTCAAAGTAGAACGGAGAAGTGCTATGCGTGCAGCAGTCCTTATCATCTCAATCCTGGCGTGCCAGTTGGTTGCGGCCCAAACGAACACGAATACCAAGTCGACACCTACGCCTGAGCAAATGAGCACAGAAGCACGACGCAACAATGCCGTTCAGGTCATGATTGACGGTAAGTCCGAAGCATTCCCAGGTCGCTTAGCAGCTGCTGCAGAAGCAGCAAGGATCTTGGCCAACGACTCGGTTCACTCACAGAAATTGGTCAAGGCAGTCGAGACTGGCACCGGCTTGATGACGGCATTCGACCTGGCGATCGCCGATTTGACATTCCGCCCACGCAAAGAAGCCAAGTCCCCTGCCGGTTTCCCCGACTACACACCTGTCGGCATGATCGAAACAAAATCATACCCAGGCTACCGCCAAGTGCAGACGCAAATGGGTGGGATCCTCGACGACCAGAGAGCCTTCTTCCGTCTCTTCAGTCACATTCAAGAGAATGAGATTGCGATGACGTCTCCTGTTCCTGTCGAACGGGGAGCCGACGGCAAGAAGACCATGTCATTCCTCTATGGTGATGCGAGTATCGGTGAGCAGAAGTTCGCCGGAAAAGTGAAGGTTCTCGATGTCAAGCCTGTCACTGTTGTCAGTATTGGCATGCGCTATCGCGACTCAAGAAAAGCAACCCAGGCTGCAGTCGCTATCCTGGAAAACTGGCTGGCCGAGAATTCAGAGACATGGGTCGCAGCTGGTGGCTGGCGAACCATGGGTTGGAATAGCCCAATGGTCCGTAGCTCGCAGCGCTACTGGGAAGTTCAAATCCCGGTACGCTTAAAAGTCTCCGAGCTCTAAATATTGTGGCTCAGACCTTGATCGAAAAGCCGATCATCGCCGCGCCCGGTTTCAAACAAACGAATTGTGAAGTGGCGGAGCCCGATGTAACGTAAGTTAAGTCGGTGCTCTTCCTTTTTTGATAGAGAGAATCTTATGTCGATCAAGAAGTGGTCCATCGCTGTCGTCCTTCTCATTACAGGTGCCTTGATCTTTGAAGGCTGCGCCTCGTCGCAAGAGAATCGCAATCCTGTTGGTGAGACATTTCCTCGAGTCGTTGGCGAATCCCTCGATGGCCCCGAATTCATTATCCCGGATTCGTTGAACGGAAAACCAGCCGTGCTGCTTGTGGGTTACGCACAAGATGCGCAGTTCGACGCAGACCGTTGGTTGATGGGACTGTTGCAGTCGAAAATCGACATCGTCATCAAGGAAGTTCCGACGATTGAAGGCCTGATGGCCGGGATGTTCGCCGGGACCATTGACAAGGGTATGAGAAAGGGCATCCCCAAGGAAGACTGGGCCTCCGTGGTCACTGTCTACGGCGATGCCGGGCCAATCGTGAAAATGACTGGGAACACCAATCCGAATAACATTCGAGTGTTGCTCTTGGATGGCAATGGGAAAGTCGTGTGGTTCCACGATCGTGGTTACTCAGCTCGCGTCATGCTGGAGCTGAAAGTCAAAGCTGAGAGTCTCGCCGCAGTGACGAAGTAAGCGGCCAGTCAATCAGCGTGCCGGCGTAGCAGTCGGCACGCTGAAATGCTCTCTCAGTTTCTGATGACGATAGGCGAAGATCTTGTCGAGATCAGGGCGGACCAAGAACTTGTTGATTAGGTATCCGCCTGGAGCCGAATAGCGAACAATGTCGCGAACGAGCGTTCCGCTTGGTGTCACTTCGAAAACATGACGGTGATGCCAGAGCTTGTAGGGTCCCACCACTTGCTCATCGACAAATGAAAATGGTGGGTTCCATTCCGAAATAAGGCTGCGCCATTTGATCGGAATGCCATGCACCTTCAGTCGATATTCAATGTTCGTACTGACGCGCATCTCGACCGGCAATTGCGATTCAATGCGAAACTTCAGCCACGGCGGTGTGAGCTGTTCAAGGTTGCTCGCATCGGCAAAGAAATCGAACATTTCTTCTATTGATTCACTTACGACCAGCTCTTTTTCTAAGACCTGGATCTTCACTTCAATGCACCTTCAGAGGTCAAAGACAGTGGAGTCTCTACTTGTTTTGGTGTCTTGCCGAGCAATGACTCGAGCGCCGAGTCGATCGTCGAATCAGCGAACTGAAAACCCGATTCCTCTAGCTTCTTGGGCGTCACACGCATGCTCGACAACAAGAGTTCGTCAGCCATTTCGCCAATGACAAGCTTGGCCATGAATCCTGGCAGCGGAAAAATCGTTGGTCGCTTCAAGGCTCGTCCCATGGCTTTGGTGAATTCGAGATTGGTAATGGCTTGGGGCGCCACCACATTGACCGGGCCCGACAGGGATTCATCTTGCAACGCCAAGGCGAATGCCCGGACCGCGTCACGCAAAGTGATCCAAGCCATGTACTGGCTTCCACTCCCCATCTTGCCGCCAACGCCCATCTTGAATGGCGGAAGCATGGCTTTCAGAGCCCCACCTTCCCGAGAGAGCACAGCGCCAAGCCTCATTTTCACAACACGAATTCCAACATCTTCAGCGGCTTTCGTGGCCGCTTCCCATTCCCGTGAGACATCGGCGAGGAAACCTTTGCCACTGACTGCCTCTTCATCAAGGACTTCATCGCCCCGGTCGCCGTAGAACCCGACGGCAGAAGCAGCGACCAAGATCTTCGGTGGATCGTCAAGCAGGGCAAGCGACTTGCACAGTGCGGTAGTTCCTTCAATCCGGCTGTCACGGATCCGCTCTTTCCTGGCCTTCGTCCACCGTCCCGACGCAACGTTTTCCCCTGCCAAATGGACAACAGCGTCAATTCCCTTGACCGAATAGACGTCGGCAATGCCGTGATTGTGGTCCCAGACGACATCGTCAGGTGACGTTGACTTAAACGAACGAATGGCCGGGACCACCTCGTGCCCATTCCGTGAAAGCTCTTGCGAGAGTGCTCGCCCAACCAAGCCGGTGCTACCGGTCATCAGGATTCGCATGTCAGGACTCCCATATCAGGGGTAATAAGGTGCGTTTATCTGTGCAGTTCTAACGGCGACTCAGTGCATTTGACAAGATTTTTATCTGCATATTTCTCTTAGACCCTGGGCTTTGAGGGGCCAAGATGCCAGAATGGTCCGTGCTTAGTCCAGATAAAGGAAGCGAATCGATGTTGCGGAATGAAGACGCAAAACCTCAAATGCTTGAGCTGGTTTCGATTGGTCATCTCGCAGAGTCCACCGGGATCTCCATTGATACCATCCGGGCCTGGGAGCGCCGCTACGGCCGCCCGATCCCCCAACGACTCCCGTCAGGGCACCGGCGCTATGAACAGTCGAATATCGCCTGGTTGCGTCGAATCTCTGAAGGCCTCGCGAAGGGCTTTCGACCTTCAAAATTGGTGAAACTTTCAGAAGATGAACTCGACTCCCTGTTGGGCAAAGAATCAATAAAAGAGGAAGACAAAGCCGCCCACGCACATCAAGAGAAACTCATCGATCTCGTGCGCGACTTTCAGGGTGGCGACTTGCGCGAACAGTTGGAGCAGGAGTTGCTGCAAGATGGCCTGCGCCCCCTGCTCCGAGAAACGGTCGGCCCTCTCGTAACCGCCGTCGGAAGAGCATGGGCAGATGGCACAATCGAAGTTCGCCACGAGCACTTCCTGACCGAGATTCTTGAAGACTTCCTGCGCTTACAGCGCAATGCCCTACCACGAATGACGAAGGGACCGATTGTCGTCTTGTCAAGCCTATCAGGCGAGCCACATAGCCTGGGACTGCAAATGGCAGCCGTATACGCCGCCCTGGCGGGCTGCCGCCCTTTCATCCTCGGGGCCGACATGCCGAATGATGAGATCGTCTTAGCCGCCACAGAAAACGACGCGAATGTCGTTGCCATTAGTATCTCGCTCGCTTCTGGCGGGGTGAAGACCGACAGAGTCCTCGAGCAATTGAGGAAATCACTGCCCGAGGAAATACGCTTGGTTGCCGGCGGGAGTGGCGCCAGCGGGGTACGCCGCGGGGTACGCGGAGTGCACTACTCAAAAGACCTTGACCAATTCGAAAATTTGCTCCGAGAGCTGGCCGAGCAAGACGCCGATTAAAGCTGGCTATTTTGATCAATCATCTTGCCCCGAAGAAGCCCCAAGCCGAGGGCGCGTGAATAAGACACTCTCGCCCAAACCCGCGCCCAGCCAACTCTTGCCCCGGTTCAGAAACCGACGCAGGGCGAGCGCGGCGCTTCAATCCGAATCTGCCGCAGCCGACGGCTGTTTGATTCGGAATTAGAACCAAGAAATGCTCTCCAGAGCCGATTTTTTCCTTTGACGACGCCAGTGGCCCCATCGATTCCCAGTCAAAGCGAATTACTTGACAAGATCACAACAAATGCCTGAAAATGGGAGTCAGCCCGTTCAGACATCCAGGTTTCCAGGCGACTCGACCATTTTGTCCATATTTTTACCTGTGCAATCCTGACGGGTTTGCTACCCTGGTTTCGGAGTCAATTTCATCGACAAGACAAAGACCAAGGAACACCTGATGAAGCCTGAGGCCAAGTCGTCTTGGACCATCGTCCAAGAGTGGTTCGACAGTCGTACGGGAGACGAGAAACCCGCAACGCCTGTGTCCGGGCCTGATCGCGTCGAATGGGCGCGTGTCCTTCCGTTTGTGCTCATGCATGTTGCCTGTTTCGCTGTCATTTGGACCGGGTTCAGCCCTGCTGCCATTGGTGTGGCGATAGCTCTCTACCTCGTGCGGATGATTGCCATCACAGGTTTCTACCACCGGTACTTCTCTCATCGCTCCTTCAAGACCGGGCGTATCTTCCAGTTCGTGATGGCGTTGATCGGAGCCATGGCGGTGCAACGTGGAGCCCTCTGGTGGGCTGCTCATCATCGTCATCACCACCGTCACTCGGATCTGGAGGAGGATCTTCACTCGCGGAAGCACCATGGCTTCTTGTGGAGCCATGTTGGCTGGTTCACCTCCAAGCGAAACTTCAGAACGCGATCCAGCGCCATTCAAGACTTCGAGCGTTTTCCAGAACTTGTGTTCTTAGATCGCTATGACACCCTGGTGCCAATCGTCTTCGCTTTCTTACTCCTCGGCCTCGGTTCTTTACTAGGAGCGGTCGCACCGGGCTTGGGCACAAATGGTCCGCAGATGTTGGTGTGGGGATTCTTCATCTCGACCGTCGTATTGCATCATGCCACGTTTACCATCAACTCATTGGCACATGATTTTGGCAGACGTCGATACAACACAGCGGACAATAGCCGTAACAGCTTGGTGCTTGCGTTACTCACCTTAGGTGAAGGCTGGCACAATAATCATCATCATTATCCTCATGCAGCAAGACAGGGTTTCTTCTGGTGGGAAATCGATATCACTTGGTACGTGCTCAAGGGACTGGCTCTGATTGGACTCATTTGGGACCTAAAGGGCGTACCGAATGAAACTCGCTCGGCGACCGCACGGTCCGAATTGGCCAGCGCCGAAGGCGGAGACGCCTAATGAAGATCGCTATCATTGGCTCAGGCATCTCGGGCCTTGTCGCTGCCCATAAACTGCACAAAGAGCATGACATCACAGTCTTCGAAGCGAATGACCGCATTGGCGGTCACACCCACACGGTTGGCGTTCGTGATAGTGACCAGATGGTCGGTGTCGACACTGGCTTCATCGTCTACAACGAAACCACCTACCCCTATTTCACCAAGTTGCTTCGCGAGCTTGAAGTCGAAACTCAACCAACAGAGATGAGTTTCAGTGTCACCTGTCGCAAGAGCGGATTGGAATACAACGGCTCAAGCCTGCGTCAACTCTTCGTGCAGAAACGAAATATCTTCCGCCCGTCTTTCTATCGGATGATCCGCGAGATACTCCGCTTCAATCGATTGACCGCAGAGGTTTTTGCCACGCCCAATGACACGCGAACGATTCGTGAATTCGTCACTGAGTACCACTTTCAGCCCCAGTTCATTGATCACTATCTTGTCCCACTTGGCGCATCGTTGTGGTCTTGCTCGGCGTCGAAGTTTCTCGATTTCCCGCTCTCCCTCGTGGTTCGATTCTTAGAGAACCACGGCATGAACACCGTCGACAACCGTCCCGAGTGGCGCGTGATCAAGGGTGGCTCGCAGAAGTACGTTGACAAGATTATTCGCCCATTTGCAGACCGCATCCTGGTCAACACACCAGTTCGGTCAATTCGTCGCACGGATACCTCGGTCGAAATTACCGCAGCTAATCGTGCCGTCGAGGAGTTTGATCACGTCGTCGTTGCCTGTCACAGCAACCAGGCCTTGCGCATGCTCGCAGATCCAAGTCCAGTCGAAAACGAGATGCTCTCCGAGTTCCCTTACCAAGCGAACAAGGTCTTTCTGCATACCGACACAGCGATCTTGCCAAAGCGCAAGAAGGCCTGGGCAAGCTGGAACTATCACATCCCGCAGGAGCCTCAGAAGAATGTCTCTGTCACTTATGACATGAACATCCTCCAAACGCTAAAAACAGAAGAGGTCTACTGCGTCACTCTCAATGACAGTTTTCCGATTCGTAGCGACTCCGTCATCAAAGAAATCGACTACGAACATCCGCTCTATACGGTGAAAGGCATGGAAGCCCAAAATCGGCATCACGAGTTGATCAACCAAAATCGCACTTCATTCTGTGGCGCTTATTGGGGGAATGGCTTTCATGAGGACGGCGTCCGCAGTGCACTCGCAGTTGTCGAAGGTCTTCGACAGGAGGTACTGGTATGAACAGCTGTCTCTACGAAGGTGTTGTCAACCATCGCAGATCTGAACCGGTCGAGCACACGTTCCGTTATCGTGTTGTCCAACTTTTTCTTGACCTCGATGAGTTAGACACTGTTTTTGCAGGTCGCTGGTTTTGGTCAACACGTCGGCCCGCCATCGGCTGGTTCAAGAGATCAGATTACTTCGGCGATCCTAAGACGAAGCTCTCTGACTGTGTCCGAGACTTCGTCGAAGAGAAGACAGGGGAACGTCCCGTCGGAGCCATTCGGGTTCTCACTCACCCTCGATACTTCGGATTTGTCATGAATCCCGTGAGCTTTTACTACTGCTATGACGCCGCCAACGAATCGGTAGTCAGCATCGTCGCCGAAATTACGAATACACCGTGGGGAGAGCGCCACGCGTATGTGCTCTCGGCACCAGGCGTTGAAGAAAGTAGCGGCGATTTTCGCTTCCAATTCGAAAAAGTATTCCACGTCTCGCCGTTCATGCCGATGGACCACAAATACGACTGGCAATTCACCAGTCCCGACGAACAACTATGCGTTCGCATGGAGAACCATGCTGATGGCAACAAGGTTTTTGAAGCCCACTTAATGCTCAAGCGGCGAGCCATGTCGGGGACAGCGTTAGTACGGGCGCTCGTGTGTTACCCACTCATGACAGTCAAAATCGCCATCGGCATCTATTGGCAAGCTCTGAGGCTTTACCTCAAGCGTGTCCCATTTCATACACATCCCAATCACGTCAAGACTCAGGAGGCATCATGAACCTCGCAGCTACAACAATTGACTCATTCGCCAACAAGCAATCGAATCCAAGTACGGTTGGTAGTCGTTTCTTCCGCCGTCTCGTCCTTGGCCGCCTGGGGAAGCTCGAACACGGCACGCTGACGCTTGTCGAAGACAAAAATCGCTTCGAGTTCGGCACGACAACGAACGACGGCTTGTGTGCAGATTTGATCGTCACCGATCCTCGCTTCTATCGCAAGATTGCACTCGGCGGGAGCATTGGTGCAGCCGAAGCTTTCATGAGTGGATGGTGGAAGAGTGATGACTTGACCAGTCTCATCCGCATCTTCGCCAGGAATCTTGATGCCACTGACGACTTCGAAAAACTGGGAGCTCGCATTGGAGCCCAGATCGCAGGAGTTTTTCATCGATTCAGGAGAAACTCGAAACAAGGAAGCAAGAAGAACATCGAGGCTCACTATGACCTCAGTAACGAGTTTTTCTCCCTGTTCCTCGACAACTCCATGACCTACTCCTGCGCAGTCTTCGAGAGTGCGACTGATTCTCTCGAACAAGCGCAAGAAGCAAAATACGACCGCCTGTGTCGCAAGATCAACCTGTGCGCGTCCGACCACCTCTTAGAGATCGGCACTGGCTGGGGTGGGTTTGCCATTCATGCTGCGAGCAACTACGGCTGCAAGATTACCACGACGACCATCTCTGAAGAACAGTTCGCCTTAGCGAACGAGCGCATCAAAGCGGCCGGCCTCGAAGACCGAATCCAAGTGGTCAAGAAAGACTACCGCGATTTGGAAGGTAAGTACGACAAGCTTGTTTCCATTGAGATGATCGAGGCTGTCGGACATGAGTTCCTTGAAGCCTACTTCAAGACTTGCTCTGACCGACTGAAGCCTGACGGCATGATGGCGTTGCAGGTCATCACGATCGCAGATCAGCGTTATGAGAAGCTGCGTCGTTCAACCGATTTCATACAGCGTTATATTTTCCCTGGGAGCCTCCTCCCTTCCATTGCAATCATGAGCCGAGCCATATCGCGAGTCACAGACCTGCGGATTACTCACCTTGACGACATGACACCCCACTACGCCAAGACTCTTGGAATCTGGCGTGAACGCTTCTTCGACAAGATCGAAGGCGTGCGTACTCTTGGCTACTCGGAAGAGTTCATTCGCATGTGGCACTACTATCTCAGTTACTGTGAAGCAGGATTCTCCGAACGGTGTACCGGCAGCATCCAACTGGTTGCCAGCAAGCCTGAATGCGGACAAGCCAGCATCTACCAATCGGCCAATGCCCTGGAGATGAGTTAAGCTATGATACTCACCGTCGTTCACTTCCTTGGCTTTCAGGCCTGTTGGTTCGCAACCATATTGAGTGCGACCGACGGCAGCCCATGGCGTGGACCAATCTGCATCGGCATCTTCGCATTGCTGCACATCACCTTCATCTCACCACGTCGTTTGGAAGTGATACGTCTGCTCGCTGCAGCCGCTTTTGGCTTCGTTGCCGATACTCTCTTGATCTCCGCCGGAATTCTTCAATTCGGAGTTGGTCACGAGACGTTGCCGCCAGCCTGGATGGTCACACTCTGGGTTCTCTTCATGACAACCCTGCCAGTCACCATGCCTTGGCTCAGGAAACGCTATCTCATCGGAGCCCTTGTCGGCGCTATTGCCGGACCAGTTTGCTATTTTGCTGGAGCCAAACTGGGCGCGCTTGATATCGGGTCAAGTGAGTTGTGGTCAACATCATTGATTTCTTTGGAATGGCTGATCGCAACACCTGTCCTCATCTATCTCACCGAACGCACGAACTCGTGGATTGAAGACAAAGACCAAGTCCAGAATTCAATCGTCTCCGAAGGAGTCTCCTCATGAACCCTTGGCTTCTTCTGGGCATCAGCTGGGCCGTGATGGCAATCATCATGCACATCTTTTGGCTCATTCAACGTCGCACTCAACACGCGTCTATTGTCGATCCGGTTTGGGCCGTAGGGGTTGGCGTACTCGCCGTCGTCTTCGCTCTGCAAGCAGATGGGCTCTGGGAACGCCGAATGATTATTGCGGCCTTGGGTGGGCTCTGGGGCATTCGCCTCTCGGCATACCTCTTCACGCGCGTCTTTGGTCAGCCCGAGGACGGACGTTACTTGGCGATGAAAGAAGAGTGGGGAGACAAAGCTCAATCACGCTTCTGGTTTTTCTTCCAGATCCAAGCGCTATGGGCTGTCATGTTTGCCGCGCCCATCCTCGTTGCCGCTGGAAACGCTGCCCCCGAGCTCTCATCGTCCGATTTTGTCGGCATTGGCATTGGCATCATCGCCGTGATTGGTGAGTTCATCGCTGACCGTCAGTTGGCGGTTTTCCGGGCCAACCCCATGAACAAAGGTGAAGTGTGTCAGGTGGGCCTCTGGGCTTGGTCCCGGCATCCGAATTATTTCTTTGAGTGGGTTTACTGGTGGTCTTATGTCGCACTCGGCATCAACGCTCCAAGCGCCTGGCTCACCTTAGGTGCCCCGCTTGTCATGCTCATCTTCCTCTTGAGAGTGACCGGAATCCCCTACACCGAATTACAAGCAATCAAGTCGCGCGGTGACAAGTATCGCGCGTATCAAAAAAACGTCAGTGCATTTATCCCCCTACCGCCCAAAAAAGGAGTGAATCCGTCATGATCGGACAAGCCCTTCTAAGTTCTGCAATCAATCAAATGGAACGCGGCCGAATCCCAGACTCGTTGATCCGTTGGGGCATTCGCCGCCTTTGCAAGACTCGCCTAAAAGAAGAGACGGCTCATTCACTATCTGGCGAAATGGAAGGATTCATTCGCGGTCTTCCGTCAAGCCCGATCGCCGTCGAAACTGACAGCGCCAATGAGCAACACTATGAGCTACCCGCTGAGTTCTTTCAGCTAGTGCTCGGCGAAAACCGAAAATACAGCGGCTGTTATTTTCCGGCAGGCACCAATGACCTCGATACCGCGGAAAAACTCGCACTTGAGGAAACTTGCGCTCGAGCCCAAATCAAAGATGGGATGAAAATCCTCGAGCTTGGTTGTGGTTGGGGCTCGCTAACCCTGTGGATGGCACGGCACTTCCCGAACTGCCAGATCACTGCGGTCTCAAACTCTCAGTCTCAGCGCGAGTTCATTGAAGCCTTGGCCGCTTCTGAGAACCTGACCAATGTCACGATTGTCACCGCTGACATGAACGAGTTCAGCACCGACAAGAATTTCGACCGGGTCGTCTCAGTCGAGATGTTCGAACACATGCGCAACTACAGAGTTCTGCTCGAACGCATCTCGGACTGGCTCTCGCCCCATGGACTCCTCTTCGTCCACATCTTCTGTCACCGTGAATTTTCTTATCCGTTTGAGACCGAAGGAAACGACGACTGGATGGGCAAGTACTTCTTCACTGGCGGCATCATGCCTGGCGAAAACCTTCTCGATGAGTTCCAAGAACACATGAGTAGCGCCAAGAAGTGGGTCTGGAATGGTGAGCACTACGAGAAGACATCGAATGCTTGGCTCGAAAACATGGACTCAAAAAAACCGGCTGTGATGAAAGTGCTTCGTGCCACTTATGGTGACAAAGAAGCGGCTCTATGGTTTCAAAGGTGGCGAGTCTTCTTTATGGCATGTGCCGAGCTCTTTGGCTTTGACGGTGGCAAAGAGTGGTACGTCTCGCACACTTTGTATGAGCGCACAGCCGACAAGAAGGCTCTTTCAGGAGCTAATGGCTGACAGCCTCTCATCGTGAGTTTCTCGTGCCAGAATCGCCGAGAAGCTCGCTTTTTGCCGCCTTTAGGCGACATTTACCCAAATAATCGGATTTATTGCATCCAATAGAGATTCGCCGGCGATTGAGTTAAAAAGGACACAAAGTAACTCATGCAAATGGCCGTCGAAGCTCAAAAATACAGGATTCCAACTGTGATTCCGAGCAACACAACTCAACCAGCCTTGGCTGACCCAATCTTGCCGCGTATCGCGGCTGGAGATGGTTCTGCAGTCGAGGAATGCATGAAGCGTTATGGGGCCTTGGTGTGGTCGGTGACCAGGAAATTCCTGAGTCACCCCGACGACATAGAAGACGCAACCCAGGAAATCTTTGCTGATTTGTGGTCGAGCGCAGCGCGCTTTAACCCCCAAGCAGCGTCTGAGAAAACCTGGGTCATGATGGTGGCCAGACGGCGCCTCATTGACCGCAAGCGCTACGAGGTTCGTCGACCAAGACCTGAGATCCTTGACAATGAAGTCACCGGCGGATCGGCTGAATTACAAGCCGATGAGCGCGAAGAACTTGTGCTTGCTCGAAAAGCACTCATGACTTTGCAACCGGATCAAAGAAAGGTTCTTGAGTTGATTCTCACCGAAGGCCATTCACACAACGCTGTCGCAAAGATCCTGAAAATGCCTCTGGGCACGGTCAAGACCCATGCTCGTCGTGGGCTTCTACTTGTTCGCGAACGCTTAGGAGTCACCGCCGCTACCGCTCCCACCGCCGTGGGAGGGCAACCATCATGAGCCAGAACAACGAACAACCCATGACACGCCACGAAGAACTCATCGCTGATAGCGCACTCTTCGGGCTCAGCATCCAAGAAGCAGAAGAGCGACGTGGGCTCGAAGAGCAGATCGACGGCGCTGAAGGCCATGATTTGGATTTCGCTGCCGCTCTCCTTCATGAGGCCTTTCTCAGCGATGACGACATGGTTGAAATGCCCGAAAAGATCAGGCAGTCAATCCTCTTAGGCTCCCGCTTCCAAGTGCGCCCTCAAGACATTGCCGAGACAGCTCCACAAGCCAGTGAGTTAGAAAAGTGGTGGTTGCCCATGGGAGCGGCAGCTGCTGTCCTTATTGCTGCCATTGGAGTTTTCGCTTTCTCTGCAGCCGCGACACCCAAAGTTGCAACAGAGATCACTTCAGCTCGTTTTGAAAAAGAATCCAGAGATCTCTCAACATCAAGCTGGGAAACCGTCAACAAGGGGTTTGCCGAGGTCGAAGGTTACGTCTCATGGAGTGCAGAAGAACAGTTCGGCTACATGCACTTGAAGGGACTGCCCAGAAACGTCCCAACGACCGAGCAATACCAACTCTGGATCGTCGATGGCGATCGCGATGGAGCTCCTGTTGATGGGGGTGTCTTCAACGTCGATACGAACGGTGAAGTGGTTGTGGCAATTAGTGCCAAACTCAATGTGTCGAATGCCAAGGCGTTTGTCATCACCCGCGAAGTGCCTGGTGGCGTTGTTGTCTCGAAAGGGCCGCACTTGGTCTTAGCTGCACTTTAGAACCGTCCTTAGTCCTAACCCAATCGCCCTCGCCAGGCGGCTCCATCTCCCCTCCAATATACCCACGGTCCATCGTCAAGATTCCCTGTCTATTCACAGCTATTTATCTCGACATTTAGACAAATAATCTATTTTTTCGCATCCAACCTGGAACAGGTGGCGAACTACTTCCTGACCAAACGGCGGCCCTTCACGATCCACCGCGAAAGTCGCGACGACACAAACGGCTATGAAGCGAATCATCGAAACCAAATTGGGAGAAAAGTCATGTTGAAAATCACCCCCGTCTTATTGGCCTTGGCACTCTTGGTCGGTCAAGCACCGGCTCAAACCAAAGACATTGTCGACACCGCTGTGTCAGCAGGGAGCTTCAACACTCTCGCCGCGGCGCTCACCAAGGCTGGTTTGATTGACACTCTCAAGGGCAAGGGTCCTTTCACTGTCTTCGCTCCAACAGACGCAGCATTCGCAAAGGTTCCTGCAGCCACAATTCGTTCCCTTTTGTTGCCCCAGAACAAAGCACTGCTCACCAGTATTCTCACCTACCACGTTGTTCCGGGAAAGTTGGTCGCTGCTGACGTCATCAAGATGAAGGGCTTGGCCACAGTCAATGGACAACGCGCTGCCCTGTCGAAGGCTAAGTCGCAGTACATGATCGGTGGTGCTGTCATCACAGCCACAGATATCATGTGTACCAATGGTGTCATTCATGTCATTGACTCGGTGATCATGCCAAGCCAGAAAGACTTAGTGACCACAGCTGTCGAAGCAGGCTCCTTCAAGACCCTCGCAGCTGCTCTGGGTGCCGCTGACCTCGTCGCTGCTCTCCAAAGCGCAGGCCCATTCACGGTCTTCGCACCAACAGACGCTGCCTTTGCAAAACTGCCAGAGGGTACTGTCGCTTCGCTTCTCAAGCCAGAAAACAAGAAGGCACTTCAAGAAGTGCTGACCTATCATGTTGTCGCCGGTCGGGCCTTCTCAGAAGCTGTCGTCAAGACCAAGTCCGTCAAAACTCTCCAGGGTCAAAGCATCAGGTTCTCAATCCGCAACGGCGCAGCTTACGTCAACGATGCCAAGATCCTCATGACTGACGTCAATGCCAGCAACGGCGTGATCCACTTGATCGACTCAGTGATTTTGCCACCCAAGGCCAAGCCAACTCAGACAGGCATGCAAACAGGCATGGCTACAAAGTTGATCATCAAGGCCATCGACAGTGGTGCTCCTCTTTACAACGATGGCAACCAAGCTGCTTGCGCCGCTGTTTACCAGTTTTGTGGCGAAGCCATCCTTGAACTGCCACGCACCCAAATCAACAGCAAGATTCGCCGCCTATTGCAGTCAGCTGTGCGCGATGCCAAGCAGAACCATGACGCAAGTGAGCGCGCCTGGATCATGCGCCGTGCCTTTGACGAGATCACCAGCAGCATGGACGTCATGAATTCCTCATCACGCTAAGTATTCTCCGTGTCTTGCGACACAGATCGTCAGAGCGTTCATTCCCGTTCAAAATCTGACGATCACCTTCGCCTTGGAAGTTGAGGGCGATCTTCTTCCAGAGTGAAGTTTTGAGGGCGAGTATTTATGCTCGCCCTCTTTTTTTGTGCCGCAACAAAGGCCTAAAGAGCGGCGTGGCCTCCGACAAACCAGCTCCGACGGCACCTGGAGAGCTGATCCTGCTCCAAAGGGATTTAAGAACCCCGGGGCGCACGGAGTTTTCCGTGGCCAATTGCATTCCCCTGCACGATAAATCATGATGCGGCTCCGGTCTGACCCGGGCACGTCGATCTTCAATGGATCTATGGTTTTGCACAGAGGAAATCGCGTCATGAGGGGCAAGAAGATCAATAAATCCACATGGATCCTGCTGACCTTTCTCTTGATGTCTATCTGCACGTGGACTGCCCGTGCACAAGAACCAACCACACGAATCGCATGTGTTGGTGACAGCATCACCTATGGAGTCGGCATTGCTAACCGAGCCCGAGATAGCTATCCGGCTCAATTGCAATCTCTTCTCGGATCTCGTTTTGAGGTAAGAAACTTCGGACTTTCTGGGTCAGGGGTTTTGAAGAAGGCGCAACGTCCAAATGGGTGGAAGCGGCACTATGCGTCTCACCCAGAGTTCAAGGCGTCTATCCAATTCAATCCCGACATCGTGATTATCAATCTTGGCATCAACGATGTCGCCCATTGGCCAGAACTCAGTAAGGACTTTGTTGACGACTATATCTGGTTGATCAAGGAATATCGTTCCCTCAAGAGCAAGCCAGAGATCTACCTTTGGCACGATTTGGCACCGCTCTTCCCCGGTCAAAAATTCTACGGTAAGCCAGAAGTCAAAGCTCTCAATCAAGCCATCGAAAAAGTAGCTCAACAACTTCGCATCAAGACGATCGATTTGGCCAAGCCGCTCATAGGCCACCCGGAGTGGTTCCCAGACTCGATTCATCCGAACGAAGATGGCGCAAGGCATATCGCTGAAGTCATATCACTTGTGATCGTGCCGAGTTCCGCTGAACCCGACCGCAAGACGCCAATGAGGACAAGCTATGAGGATGTAAAACCGACCTCAGTCAAGATCCTCAAGACCGAAATTGGCACTTGGACTGCCGACGCTGGGCACGCAAGGATTGATGGCAAGCATGCCAGGACGGGTAGCCATTGCCTCCAAATTCTTGGTGGTAAGAAGAAGTCGGTCGAATTCACCCCCGCGAAGCACCTGCTTCCGATGGGAGAAATCACGTTCTTCGCCGAACGATGGACTCGTCGCTCGCCATTCGAATTCAGTGTCGAGAAACTCTCGAAAGGAGTGTGGACGAGACTCTACTCTGGCGACGCCACCATCACCATCGGTGGATTTAACACAGAAGTCCGTGTGATTGTGGGCGACGAAAATGTTGAGCGCCTACGTTTTCAATGCACGAGCCCACAAGGTACCGGGATACTCATCGATGACATGACTTTTGGGGCTGCAATTCCTCAAGCGATTGTGACTGCAACTGTCATTCCCTTCACCTTGCCTGCGTTAATCGGAATCGAGGCGACGCCACTCGTCTGCGTGAGAGTTGACGTCGTCGGCACGGAGAATCCGTTGACACTTTCGAAACTTACGGGCGACGTGACCCTTGGGAAAAACCTGATTTCCTCCCTCCATGTCTTCGCAACTGGTCAAAGATCGCAGCTGCGGGCGTGGAACAAGCCTGGCTGTTTCCTTCTTGCCGAACGACTTGGACAAGCACAGCGCTCAAAAGAGAACTTTGCGTTCCGAGGCAAGATAAAACTGAAACCGGGCAGCAACTACTTGTGGATCGCCGGGACTCTGCGGGACGGCATCGACATCGACAAATCTATTGTTGTCCGCTGTAAAGAACTAACGTTCTCAGACGGCTCGATTCGAAAGCTAAAAGGTAGAGCCAATGCGAATCGTCTTGGCATTGCTTTGCGAAAATCCAAGGAGGACGGCGTCCACACCTCACGAATTCCCGGATTAGTCACAACCACAAAAGGCACTTTAATCGCAGTCTTTGATCTTAGACACAAAGGCAGTGGCGACCTCCCAGGGGACATTGACGTCGCCATGACCCGGAGCACCGATGGCGGCCGGACATGGACTAAAACTCAAACGATCATGGATATGGGGACGGATCAGAAATGGGGTCATGAAGGCATTGGTGATCCGTCGATTTTAGTTGATCGGAAAACCAACACGATTTGGGTGGCTGCGGTATGGAGCCATGGAAACCGCGGATGGAATGGTTCAGGTCCTGGCATGTCGCCTGAAGAAACCGGCCAATTCATGCTCGCAAAGAGCACCGATGATGGACTCACTTGGTCTAACCCCATCAACATCACCTCGCAGATCAAACGACCAGAATGGTGCTTTCTTCTTCAAGGCCCAGGTAAAGGCATCACCATGAGTGATGGCACACTAGTATTCCCAGCCCAATACCAGGACACACCTGCTAACAACCGCTTGCCGCGCTCGACCATCATCTATAGCAAAGACCATGGCAAGACTTGGAAAATCGGCACCGGGGCTTTCGATGATACGACCGAGGCGCAAGTGGTTGAGATTGAACCCGGTGTCCTCATGCTAAACTGCCGCTACAATCGTTCGAACCACCGAGTCGTGATGATCACCCGTGACATGGGTGCAACCTGGGAGGAACATGAAAGCTCCCGTACTGCACTCATCGAACCCAGGTCTTGCATGGCGAGTTTGATCCGAACGAACGAACTCTCTACGGCTAACGAAAACTCAGTCCTGCTCTTCTCAAACCCCAACAACACCGGGGCACGGCGCCACGTCACAATCAAGGCGTCATCAAACAACGGTGCAACCTGGCCGCCCAACCGAGAGGTGCTCTTAGACGAGGGCATCGGAGCGGGCTATTCGTGTTTGACGATGATTGACGAGAACACTGTTGGCATCCTTTATGAAGGCAGCTTGGCCCACCTAATCTTCCAGCGCGTAAAACTGGAAGACTTCGGCCCCCTCTTTTCGCAATCGCCAACATCAAATCAGTTAGATATTTTCGTACTAACAGGGCAATCCAACTCCCTTGGAACAACAGCGGATCCGAATGGAAAAGACGTAAGCCCTGGCCAACATGACGCCGACCAGAAAGTTCAGTTTTTTTGGTGCAACCGTTCAACACGAATATCGAAAGGCCAAGGAAAAGGGCTTCTGCTTGGAGATTCAAAAGGTCGGTTCACATCCCTTCAGGCCCAACAAGGTGAAGGTGCGAACAAGACTTTCTGGGGACCAGAATTTGGCTTTGGGCGCGAGCTCTATGAATCTGGCCGGCGCAACTTCGCGATCATCAAGGTTAGCCGGGCTGGAGGCGGCAATGCGTTTTGGGCCAAGGGCAATGAGGATGATCACATGTACCACCTCGTCGTTGACACAGTTCACGCGGCCTTGTCGAAGCTTCCGAGGTTTACCACCCCTCGGATCCGTGCGCTCCTTTATCTTCAGGGTGAATCCGACAATACGGTTGAGGCCGAGTTGGCAGATCAGCGATTGGAAAATCTCGCTGCTAATTTGCGTGAAGATCTACCAAACGCTGGCACGATGAAGGTCCTTGTCGCGAGTATTGCCGCAGAAGGTCCGACGCGCGACATTGTGCGAAAGAAGCAAGCGTCCTTGGCGACGCGATCTCAAGACATGACTTATGTCAACACGCTCGATCTCCGCGACCAACTCTATGATCGAGTCCACTTCGACAAACCAGCGAAAATTGAGATCGGGCGAAGGCTTGCAGCGGCATGGAACGATGCCAGCCTCATAATTGAAGCTAAAAAACCCGTAGTCAACCATACACGAGGAATCACACTCGATGAGCCGTTCGGTAACGACATGGTCCTACCGCGTAACTCTGCGGTTTCTATTGGCGGTATGGCAACTCCCAGAACAACGATACGCGCCTCTTTCGCAGGCCAAGAAATAGAGACACGTAGTGACCAACGCGGGTCATTCCGAATAGAACTGGCTCCCATGCAGGCTTCAGCAGATGAACGTGTCATGACCATCTCAGATGGTCGTGAAACAGCAAGGCTCACCGGTCTGGTGGTGGGTGATGTTTGGCTTTGCGCCGGACAATCAAACATGAATTTCGCTGTCAAATCGTCTCTCCAGAGTGAGACTGCCCTTCAATTCGGCGATGAGAAGATCCGACTTTTGGACTACAGGGCCCAGCTTAAGCCAGTGAATCTGAGTTATGCCGAATCGACATTGCGTTCTATCGACTCGAGTAACTTCTATCGTCATGACGGTTGGGATATTGGCGGGCAGCAAGAGTGCCAAGATTTCTCGGCTGTCGGATGGTACTTCGCAACGAAAATGCAAAGAGAGCTCAATGTACCAATCGGGTTGATTGATATTTCCGTCGGCGGTGCTCCCATTGAAACATTCTTGCCTCACTCCTCCTTCGCAAGCAACACACCGCAGAGTTGGATTCTGGACGACTGGCTCAACAACGACGCCTATCCCACTTGGTGCCGAGAAAGAGCGCGCCTAAACCTGCAAGCAGCCCTGGGCCGATTCAGCCCCCATCACCCCTTCGAACCCACATTCTTGTTTCATGCCGGGGTACAGCCGCTCAGTCAATTTCCGATTCAGGGCGTGCTCTGGTATCAAGGCGAATCTAATGCCACGACTGAATTAGGTCAGGAAACACCACCAGGAACAAATGCCCAGAAATTAAAAGAGCTCATCAACACTTGGAGAGCAACTTGGAATCGTCCCACACTTCCATTCCTGATGGTGCAACTCCCCGCCATGAACCGCAATTGGATGATGTTTCGCGAGGTTCAGCAGAAGATCGCCGATGAGATCGAAGGGGTCGAGCTAGCCATCACCATCGATGTTGGTGATGTGAGCGACCTCCATCCTAAGAACAAGCGCCCTGTCGGCGAGCGCTTGGCTGCGCTTGCTCTCAACAAGGTCCACAACAAGGATGTGCCGGCATTTGCCCCCCGTATGACGCGATTCGAGAGCAGAGGGCACGAACTTACCATCACTTTTGATGGTCCAATTTCGACCCGAGATTCACTGGCACCTTTTGATTTCGTGGTGGCTGGAGACGACCGCACGTTTCATGATGCCGTTGCCAGGATAGAAGGTGATACGGTGATCGTCTCTGCAGAAGCAGTTCAGAATCCTGTGGCTGTCAGATATGCGTGGCTCCCAGTGCCGGTCGGACAATTGGTTGGCAAGACCGGACTACCTGTCGCCCCGTTCAGGACGGATGATTGGTAGTAGATTCCCAGGCGAATCCATTGTCCATTGCTTATTGAATGGGCTTTGACCCGAGGTGTCATGAAAGACGTTGGTTCGGTCCTTAATAACGATTCCAAGTAACCCAGCAGCTCAACAAATCTCTCACCTCCCGATTGTGTCCTGCCCCATCAGGCCGGGTCAACAAGAACCAATAGGGCCAACCCGATCCTCAAATCAGAGGCCTGAAGAAGTAGAACCTCACTGACTACAGGTGACTCACATTCTCGGGGTTTTTGTGAAACGCCCCAATTGGATCTGATGATCTCGATACGAAATGGGGCTTCATGTTGGCGTCAGCTGTCAGACGTCCTCCGTGTGAGGACGGTGCCGAGCTTGGCAAATCCAAGCGTTCAATCAGCACTTTTTTTTGGCGCGGCCAACACCTAATCGTCTGAAGAATCGCTCGGTTTCCGCAGCTCACCGAGGAATCAGGTCAGGATACGTAGACAGCGAATCGCGTCCCACCACCTGGAGGGACGCGTTTCATTTTTGGTTAGTGACCTGGCTATCGTCGACGACGGTTGCCATGACCATGCCCAGATTTTGGGTGAGCCAGGGCGGTCTTGAACACGTTGTTAGGCAACTCGCTGCCAATGGCAGTGTTCCGCCGAATGATCGTGGACAACTTCTGGCTATTGATAAAGCGCACTAGGTGAGCTGACAAATAGCCTTCGTACCAGAACCGGTCTCCGTTCCGCAGGCGAGTGAACTGGTCAACAAGAACTCGTTTTAACGTTGGCCCAACCAGAGCACCGTTGGCATGAGTTTCGGCGAGCAGGCCAATCCAAGGGTCCATGTCATCAACTGTGGCATAGACTCCAGCCAAATTTGCAACCACCGCTGCATCGGATGAAACCTCAGCGAAGTTTGCGGCGGCTGGCAATCCAAAAGCCACGCGAACACTATTAAAGTCTGGGAGCCCGTGATCGCGGCCACGCTGAATGTTGAGCGCAGCAAGATCAAAGCCGCCAGCCCCTGGAGGCCCAAACAGGAAATTTCGAACGTCATCGACAATCATGCTGTCAATCTTCTGAGCCTCTTGAGCGGCCAAGCCGCGCAAGAATACGTCAATGCCGTTGGTCGAGATTTCGTTTGGATTGAAGAAACCGTTCAGAAGCGCAATGGATGTTTCCTGCCCAGCAGCATCAACTTTCAAGAGGTTCGAAGACAACATTGTATGGCCAAAGCGGTAAGCCGCTGTGGCGAAGACGTTCGAAATGCCAGCATTCACCGATGGGTCATAATGACGATAGTCGGGCAACGCTTTCCGGCCAAGCAGAAGCGGCAAGAACTCGCGGTAGGTAATAGCCTGCATCTCAGCACCGACGAAGGCTCTTGCCATCAAGTAGATCAATTCACCCTGGTTAGGACCCAGGATGTTCCCGATTTGTGTGGCCCAATAGTTGTGTTCACGAACAAATAGGGTGTGCATCGCAGTCAATCCTACCTGCTCATTGGCCCGCACATCACCGGCGAGGAAGAACGTTGCGGCTGTCGAGCCAGCGTTATCCAAGCCATCGATATTCAATGGCAATAGATCGCCAGCACTGGTCTTGAGTTTTCCAGTTCCGTCCAAGGTTCTTAGTGCGTCAGCCCGCACATCCTCAGATCCGTAGACGTTAGAAGCATCGATGAAAGCTGTGATCAAATTGACTTGCTCACGCACGTTGTCGACGGTGAAGTAAGCAGAACGTGAAAGTGGAATCACCTCCATCCCAGTGAAAAAAGGATCAAAATGAACATCCCCAGTTGGGACCAAGATGTCAAAAACTTCGACCGGGCTGGCAATTGGAGTCTCGGTGATATCGTGGTCAAGAAACTGCCCCCACTGCCAGAGGTAATCGGTAGCCCCAGCACTATTGGAAACAGAGTTTGTTTGCGCCACGACGGCGTTACTCACAGCTCGTGGGCTTGGCCGCAGGGCACCTGAAGGCGAGTTCAATCCGTCGCCGTACCCTAATGGGGTCAGCCGCAGAAAAGGCACATCGGCCGCTGCCCAGTGAGCGTTATCAATATTATTCCCCACCCCATCAATCGAACGAAACTCGAATGGGAACTGTGCTACCGCTCTTGGACGAGGGACATTGTTATGTCGATTTCCCTGGCGATGGCCCCCAGATGCTCGAGAACGATTGTTGGGGGAGTTGTGCTGTGCAAAAGCACTCGATGTGAGGAACGCAGAAAAAACTATCGCACCGGCGATGAGTTGCTTACGAAAAAGAGTCATGAGGAACCTCCGTTTCTTTTATGGTCTGAAGACCAAGAACTTGACGCTGCTAATGACTCCACTCAAAGCGTGTTTTCGGAGGATCTTTTTGGAAAGGAGAGAATTGAGAATTTATTGAGGCGTCGGTTTATCCGCATGCGCACTCGATTCAGCGACCAAGCATGAGATGGTTGCCAACAACTTGGGGTAGTCAATCGGCTTACTCAGGTACTCATCGTATCCGCTATCGTAACACCGTTGCCGCTCTCCCTCCATTGCATGTGAGGTCAGTGCAATCGTTGGAGTCGTAACACCTATTTGCCTCATCCGCTCAACCGCCTGATACCCGTTAAGAACCGGCATCCTCACGTCCATGAGAATACAATCGAATGGACGCCCTTCATCGATCGCCTGAGCAACTCTTGCGATAGCCTCTTCGCCATCATTGGCAAGAGTGACGGAATGTCCGCCATCGATTTCCAAGAAGAATGCGGTTAGCTCACGCATGTCTTCGGAGTCATCAACAAGGAGGATATTTGAGGGGCGGTGTTCATAGTCCAACTCTTCTGGATGAGATTCTTCAGCTAAGCATGGCCTTGCCCCAACCTCGAGAAGGAACAGAGCACCTCTTGGCGCAACATTTTGAACGGTCAGTGAGCCCCCCAAGGACACCGCCAACTTCCGGCAGATCGACAAGCCCAGTCCCGAGCCATCTGACGGCTGACCGTCTGAGCGTTCTAATTGCTGGAAGGGCTCGAAAATCGATTCGAACTGCCCTTCAGGAATTCCAGTTCCCCGGTCTTCGACTTCAA
The DNA here is from genome assembly GCA_047639315.1 of Planctomycetota bacterium. Taxonomy (GTDB): domain Bacteria; phylum Planctomycetota; family DRQF01; genus S139-23. The sequence continues at coordinate 14,057 of JBLINQ010000024.1, read as the reverse complement.
TTTGAAGCCAGACTTTTTGATCCGGGTCAATGATGTGCATTCGAGCTCGAACAAAGATGACATCCGTATTCGTATGTCTCCGTGCGTTTTCAATGAGGTTGCGAACGATCTGAGAGATGCGGATCTTGTCGGTGTCAATCTTCGGCCAACTCTCTTCGTTTTCGAATTCAAGTCTTAGTTCAATTGTCCGCTTCTCGCCGGCGGCGTTCACCGCTTGCTCAATATCTCGAAGTATTTCTGGGACGTCAGTTACCTGGGGCCGAATGGCCAAGTTGCCAGAGGAGATCTTAGAGAGGTCGAGAACATCTTCGATGATTGCCAACAAATGCGATGCGTTCTTTTCAATCGCGGCAACGTCCTTCTTTTCTCCTTCGCAAAGATCAAATTTTCGTTCCAGCGTTTTGGTAAAGCCTAAGATAGCGGCCAAGGGCGTCCTCAATTCGTGCGAAGTGTTTGAAAGAAAGCGGTCTTTGTAGGAGTTGGCGGTCTCTGCCTGCTCCAAGGCAGATTGGAGTTTTGCCTCTGTCTCCCGGCGAGTTTCAATCTCCTGCGCCATCCGTGAATTTGCACCTTCTCGCTCAATCACTCCTTGACGAAGTTCAACTCGCATCATTTCCATGGCTGTTGCTAACTCACTTAGTTCAGCATGTTTCGGAATGGAAATCGGTATTTCTAAGTTACCCTTGCCAAGTAACCTTGCCTGCAATCCTAGATCAGAAAGGGGCTTGCTAAGATAGCGACGTATAAGTGCATAGATCACGAGAAATAGCGACAAAAACACCAGGGTATAGAGTGCGAGATCGTAAAGTAGAATTTGCCTCAGGCGATCAGTTTCTGGTTTCAAGCTGAATCCGAGCGATACGACCCCAAGCGCTCGTCCGGTACCACCACTCGATCGAATCAGTTCACTCCGTGTGATCAGGTCTCCACCCGATTCATCTTCAGGAACAGAAACGTCAACAATGAGCTTCCCTAGTCTCCCGCTGCTCGCATCAGCCGCGCCGATTTGGAATCGCCGCAATTTAAATTGAACGATCTGCGGGTCTCGAAGACAGAAGCTCTTCGCAATGGAGTCCAAGACCACATAGTCCTCGACGAGCAAGGGATCAAGGCTCACCGCTGCAGCGCTTTGCGTCAGAGCGGCCATTCTCGATTTTAGCTGAGTATTGGAATCACGTTGGACAGTGAAGTATTTTCCGGCCGTTAGCCCTGCTCCGACGAAAAGCACAACCGCAAAGCAGCTGCTGATCAGGCGAAACGAGAGACTCTCTGTTCTTTTAGCCATCACTTGACCTTGTCGCCAAATTTGGCCGACTCCAACATGCCACGGCGGGTCGCGTCAAAGTGGGCCGATGACGCATCAGTAATTGCTGTGGCCTTGAGCGCCGTGAGGGGACCTCCCGGCTTAATACTCTGTAAGATGTTCTTCAAATGAGTGACGAGAGTTTGATCGAGGTTCGACCGCGCGATCCATGGCTTGGTCACGTTGAAGAATTCATGTATCGAACGGAGCGCACCATTCTTATTGAGCTTCTTGAATGTTGATTCCTTTAGGGCGCCGGCATCACAATCTCCCAATAAGACTGATTTGAAGACCAGGTCATGGCGTCCCAAGTAATTGAATTCTCTTAGATCCGAAGCATGAATCGAGGCTTGAACTAGCTCCGCCTGCGCGAGATAACGGCCAATGGTCGAAGTTGGTTCACCGAATCCAAATCGACATCCTTTCAAATCGCTGAGCGACTGAATCGGGCTATCTTCGCCCACGACGATCAGTCCCTTAAATCGACGCTCGCCACCTTTCAATTCCATCCCCAATAGATGAACGCTCGGATGTTGGTCTTCGATCATCACGTAAGAAGCAGGCCCAACTCTTGCGAAGTCTATCTTACCGTTGATGATGGCGTTTCGCCCGTCTTCGTAAGTTCCAAAGATCTTCATGGTGACGGCGTAACGAAGGCCTGTGACCTCTGAGAGTTGCTCACCGACATAGTCGAGCATCGGTCGAAACTGATCGAAAACTTCGCTCGGTCGATCTGAACTATAAGTCCCAAAAACGAGAACTTTGTCATACTTCTCAAAGCCCAATCCCGTCTCAACAACTTCGTCGACCTTGAGATGCTCGAGAGTCACCTTCCTCTTCTCTTGAATTAGATAGACAGCCAAGCTCACAACGATGACGATGACGATGGATATGCTGATTGCATATTTCATTGGGCAATTTCCATTCACCGAAGGAGTTCCGCTGACTGAAAGCAGTTCAACTTCGAACGGCTTATTAGTGGATATATCGACAAAAAGCCTCAAGATTAGGCCGTACAATTTGAAGGTTTTCAGATTGGCAGGATGAGAACGCAAAAGCCTGCACAATCGACACTCCTGCCAGGAGTTAGGAGCCTCACACTAAGGCACCCAAATAACGTCCACGAGCGTTGATCCTGCTGGGACGCGTGAACCGTTGAGGATCAGACAGTCCGAGAGAGTCACATCTGATCCGATGGTGCAAGATTGGCCCACGACAGCGCCAGGACCCAAGACGACACCCTCGCCAATCCTGGACCCCTCGCCCACCGCGGCAACTCCTATGACCTTCGTACCTGGTGGCACACGAGTACGAGGAGCGCGAAGTAGGTCTCCATCCATGACACCATAAACCGGCCGCCCAAGCAGATCGCCCTCAAGTGCCATTCTCGAGATTCGCAGCAGAGAGTCAAAACTATCAACTCGAAGTACCTGTGGCTCATGACCAAGTACAGGATCAAAAATTAGAAGCCCTGAAGCATCGAAACTGGCACAGTCTCCCCGTTTCAAATCGTCAGTCACACAAACCTCAAGCTGCATACCAAAACACGGAGCTGTCAAAGTCAATTCTTGGATTTCAAACGCAACGAGAGATGGAAGCGCTAAGCACCTCCCGACCTTCTTGCCGACCAAGGGCTCGAAAAGGCGTTTGAAAAGCGGGAGACCCGCGATCGGAGCTTGTAACCATTTCCTAACGGCGGGCCCGGCGAGACCAACCGGCACCAACTTCTCAACATCAACGAAGAAAACATCGGCGAGTTTCGAATCTTGTGAGGCAGGACCACGATCTCGGGCGGCTATGAGAATGTTCGGATAGTTCATTATCGGCATTCCTCCTTCGAATTCAATATGCGCCACGCCCGCTCAGAACAGCGGGGATGGTCAAAAAGAGTATCTTCAAATCGCCCAGAGTCGAGCGTTCGTGGATATAGCGACAGTCCAAGGCTAGCTGTTGCTCAAATGGGATATCTCCGCGTCCCTTGACTTGCCATAAGCCTGTCATTCCAGGGCGGGCATGGAGTCGTTTCCAATCCTCCAACCCATAACGTTGGACTTCGTCTGGGATTGGTGGGCGTGGCCCGACCAAAGTCATTTCGCCGAGGAGCACGTTCCAAATTTGTGGCATTTCGTCCATTGAAGATCGGCGTAGGAGCTTCCCGACCCGGGTGATACGAGGATCAGACTTCATCTTAAAAGTGATGGAATCGCCGTGATGGTTCATTTCGCTGAGCCCTTCCAATTCACGATGCGCCCCGCTCCGCATGGTTCGGAATTTTCTAAAATTAATCAGATCACCGTCCATTCCAATTCGCTTCTGAACAAAAAAGATCGGCCCACCATCATCGAGCTTGATCAGGATCACAATAATGAGGGCTATTGGCAGAAAAGCAACAAGGAGGAAGATCACCAAGGCCAAGTCAATCGCACGCTTGATCGCCAAGGAAACGTAGTTCCGGATCCCAAGGTTCAGGGAGCTGCTCCTTTCTCTTCTTGAAGTCCCGTCCTTACCGAATCGTGCTTGCTCATTCGCAAGAGCGGCAATGGATCGGATCCTACGTGCGACTTCTGTAAGGTCGTCCAGCTTCGAGATACGCGGACGAATCAGGAGCCCATCTTCTTCTGGGTTCGTCGAAGTAAGGAAGACTACGGGGATCTTATCGCTATCTTCCGAATGGCGAATTCGCCTCCGAAGGTCCCATCCCGATTCACCAGGCATATCGAGGTCGGTGACGATCAGGTCAAAAGTCGTTTCGGATATTGCTCGCTGCGCATCAACCGATGAATTCGCCTGGACAACCTTGAGCCCAACCTCTTCAAATCGCAAAGTCGCTATGTCCAACCACAGGGGATCATCATCCACGAGTAGGACTTTCAAGTCGTTCATACCTTTCTCCATTAGTCGGCAATTCGCGTTACGAAGTACGACAAAGAGAAAGCAAACTCGGGGCCAATCAGATGGTGGTGATTTACGAGACTTAGGACGGCGGTAGTTCAAAAATGAGCCTGAGGAGTCAATTTTGAAACTGGATCAAACTCAGTAAGCGACGCCCATGGTTTCGGTCGAACGGGAAACTGGCGCAGGCAATCCGAAAAAGCCCTTAAAGGCGCTCCGGGGTGCGTTTCAACCCATGTTTTTCGATCTTGCGATAGACGGTCGCACGGGCCAACCCCAGCTTTGCAGCAACCAAACGTACATTCCAATCAAAGCGATCCAATGCCCTCAGGACGATCCTGGCTTCTTCATAATCGAAAGATCGAATCTCATCCTGCGGCTCGAGGAATTCTTCGGTTCCGACATAAGGTTCATTGCTGCGGCAGTTATTAGCGAACGCAGATGAAACGAAAGAAACATGGGCAACGTCTTCGATTTCGTCGTCCGCTTCGTCGACCTTGAATTCTTCCTTGGCCCGACAAACAAGCAAATCAGGAAGACTATCAAGTGTGATTAAATCGCCATCCTCAAGAATAATTGACCTCTCAATGACGTTCATCAATTCTCGAATATTACCAGGCCATTCGTAAGCACGCAGGGCATGCCAAGCTTTCTTTTCCACACCCGGCGTCGGACACTTATGGCGACTGGCGAACTTTTCCAGAAAATGCTCTACGAGTATTCTCAAGTCACCATCACGGTCGCGAAGTGGTGGAAGCTTCAATGGAAAAACAGATATCCGATAGTACAAGTCTTCCCGGAAGTTCTGCAGAGAGATCTCTCGATTCAGGTCACGGTTCGTGGCAGCGATAACTCGCACATCGATAGGTATGGACGCCTTGCCACCTATGCGATCAACACATCTCTCTTGAAGAACTCGCAGCAATCGGACTTGTAAGTCAATTCGCAATTCTCCAATCTCATCGAGAAATATTGTTCCGCCCTCCGCCTGCTCAAAGCGTCCTTCTCGTTCTTTTTTCGCCCCGGTAAATGCGCCTTCCTCGTGTCCGAAAAGCTCACTCTCGATTAGATTTTCGGGGATGGCCCCGCAATTAACCGCAACGAAGGGCCCGCGGCAGCGCTCACTTTCAGCGTGGAGTGCTCGTGCAGCCACTTCCTTGCCTGTCCCGCTTTCGCCGGTGATGAGAACCGTGACATCACTGTTTCCCGCTCGGATGAGTAGATCCTTAAGTTCGTTGATTGCCGGTGAGGTTCCCAACAAAGATTTGAGCCCACCTTCGCGGCGAAATTCTTCGCTGGCACGCTCCAACTGGGACTCCATCACACCCGATCTTAAGGCATTACGAACGGAGGTCAAAAGGCGCGCCCGATCAAAGGGCTTCTCAATGAAGTCGAAAGCGCCAGCGGACATGCAGCTCGTCGCTTCCTCAACACTCCCAGCTCCCGTCAATACGACGATTGGAAGATTGGGACGCGTCCTGGTGAAGAGTTCGATCAACTCATGGCCAGGACGATCAGGAAGATGAAGATCCAAGATAACAGCATGGGGTCGAGAATCTGCAATTCGATCCAATCCTTCGATGGCCGAGGCAGCCCGGATCACTTCAAAGGATTCTTCCAACAATTGCATTTCGACGAGATCGAGAATTGCCTCATCATCATCAATAATCAAAATGCGGAAATTCATCTTCTGTTTCATTCCAATTGAGTTCAAACCCGCACCACTCCGAGAATTTTGACTGGGGACAAGAACGGTCCGGTCGAGCGCTCCGACTCGCCCAACAGCCAGTCCTTCAGTCGAGAAGACACTAAGCCTTTGCATTTGTCGACCTGAACATCGTCTTGACCTTTGCCTGGGTTTCATTGCAAACTCCTATATCGCCTGCATCCTGGCTAATCGCGTGCGGATTGTGGTTGAAATGCCAACAAGAAGAAAAAGAACCTGCTCCGTTTGGGTGCCAGCAAATACGGTCGATTGGGTAAATATGGCGCCGAGAAGGCAGCCAGCGAGAACAATGCCGAATCTGGCTAATGGATCTGCAGAAGACCTCCGGAGGGATCCCCAGAGGATTTGAATGGCCGGTATGAGTATGCACGCAAGAAATGCGATGGCCGCGGGAAGACCATGCATGAGTGCAACGAAAAGGTATTGATTGTCGATCGATTTAAGACCCTTAACGATAGGAATCTGGTCTTTTCCAAACCCAATCCAAGGTCTCTCGTCAACGACTTCAAGATAGTTCTCTAACATCTCCCAGCGATATGCAGCAGTTTCTTGAGACTCAGAGGTAGCTTGCCCGCGATCGATGCTGACGTAAGAGCTCAAATCCTCCCAGATCAATGCCGGCAGGATTAGCATGAACAACGCCGCAGCGAGGACCAGAACAACTCGTGACTTGCGCCATAAGAAGACCGGAAAGGTCACGGCAATGATTGTCCCCAACCATGGACCCCGTGAGCCACACAAAAGAAGGCCCACGATCAGCCCCAGCACTATGATTCTCCGTCTTGCAAGCCCTGTCGGACGCTTCATGTTGCAGAGCCAGATGGAGATCGGAATCGCAAGTGAGAAAAAGAACCCCTGGCAAATCGGATGAGCAAATGGCCCGGCAACTCGCCGCAAACCGAAACGATAAAGAGCCCCATCCCATGGGACAGATGCCGGCCAATACGAGCGCCAGAAATCAAACGGATTAGTGCCGAGCCTCGCTTCGATTGGCGAGACAAACCCAATCACGGCCCCAAGGGCAATGATAGTGGTAAGAGTGCCGATCAAGTAGCAATTGTCTTTCGCGAGCATCTTTCCGATGTAATAGGGAACCAAGACTCCCATCAATTTTACCGCCAGCAAGTTTCGCCCTTCGACGAACCCTTTGTTTTCATACTCTGAGTAGACGCACAGAAACGTGAAAATTCCGAGAATGAGATCGGTACCCCTTAGATCAAACAAACGTCGGTCTTTTCCGAGAAGAATGAATGCAAAAAGGACTATGAACAAATAGTTGTGAAAAGTGGCGACGGGGATTCCTGGAAATTTGTGCGTGTAGTAACTGGGCAGAAACAACAAGCAAGGAATCGCAACAAACACCAAGCTGTGGCGTTGACTCTTGAGCAGCGCCACAACCATTACTAAGAGAGGCGGCAATAAGACAATCATACTCACCTTGACACGCCCCGCTGCCGCATTTGACGAACGAAGCCCATCCCAATACTCGCGATGAGGCCAAACAAGAGTGCAATTATGATTGCTAAGGACCGCATTAGAGCCCGCTTGTCAGAAATCGGCTTTGTCGGTGTCCGCGCCTCCTCATGCATGCGAATTCGGGACGGAGCTGTGCCCTCAATCTTGACCGCCATAATCCGAGTCCCAACATCGTCTATCGCGTTCAGCAACCTTTTCGATTTCGCTCGTAACTTAGAGCCTTCAAACATCGCACGCCCATAATCGACCAGGTCAGATTTCGCCGTGACCAATACGACTTTCATTGACTTTTCTGACTCGATGACCGACGCGAGATCTCGCTCTGCCTGATTGGTTATTCGCTTTGCTTCTTCGGTTCGTTGAGAGGCGATCCGATTCTTGATTTCTTTTCTCGCAAGATTCACAATTACTGACGTCTCATGTCCTAATTCAAAGATACGGCTCTTGAGAATATTGGTGTGCGGATGCTCTGCCCCCAATCCCATCATTTGGTCCTCGATCTGGCTGATCCGGCGCCGGGCCATCACCCGCACATCCTTAACGCGAACGTCGTTGCACAACTCTTCCTCCAAGTCACCTGCAGGAACTGGCCCGAGCAGTTCAGTGGCGCGTCCACGGGCCGACTTGAGTGCGCCTTCGGCGGCGACTCTCTTGACGAAAACCTTGGTCAGGCCTTGCTCAAGCACCTGAATCCGCTCATAGAAGATGTTCTGGCGTTCATCGAGAATTGCTGACCCCAAGCGAGCCGAAAGGCCGTCAAGCTGTCCATAAGTAGCCGTCAATTCCAATTCCATTGACACCTTCTCATCTTGCAATGCCTTCATGAGACGTTGTCCCTCTGACACTTCGAGGCGCCTAAGTTCATCCAACAGGCTGCGTCCAACAGCATTGGCGATCGGGGCAGGCCATGCCATCGTTGAGTCATCCATCGAAATCGAAAGGAGATATGTGTCACGAATGCGTGCGACCTGCAGTCGTGCACGAAGGTGAGCAACAACTTCATTGGCCAGGACAGTAGAAGGAATCCAGTGGACTTCCTCTTCCCTAAGAATCTGAATCGCCCCAATCAAAACGCGTTCAGACTTAGCTTGCTGCGAAATTGTCCGCACGAAATCATCGTAGAACCCGACAATGGATTCCTTGTGCCATTCTTCATTTGCGAAGAGGACGCGTGGAGCGAGCGCCGCGACATGCAATTTCGTCTCAGCGCGGTAGCTGGGCTTGAACTTCTTCGCGACTGCCCAGGTGCCCACGAACGCAAGACACAAAGACACGACGACAAAGATGAGCCAATGATGGCGAGCTCTGAGAAGTGCAACCACGATAACAGAAGGCGCCGCCTTGCTCTCAAGCACACTCGTGAAGCTTGAATCACGTTGATCATCGAACAACTTCATTGCTTCCTCCCATCTCGCTACATCACGATTGTCTCGTTTCAAAACCGAACACTGTGTTCGAGCTTGAGTAGCGCAAATACCCCGCCATTCGCTTTCAGTCAACCCAAGTGTCTTCAGCACAAGTAGTTGCACTTGAAATCGGCTCGATTCATGATTTTCTCTATTTGCGATGACGGCGGGGGCACGTCATTTGCCAAGTGAATAAGTATCTTGGTTACAGTTTGCGGAGCTTTTGAATCCATCATTCAACCGGAAGTGGACGTTGATGGGTCTCTTACGAGTCTTCAGCCGAGCAAGCGTCATCCCAGCAAGTGAGATGACCGATCACAGCGTGATAGGAAGCCGCATGGTTATGAGACAAATTCGTCACTTTATGCACCATTCCTCAGTCGCAGATCGAGTCTGGCGCGACCAGAAACAAGACCGCAGTCCAATTAGAAGTTCTTAGTTCCAGTTCAATCTCGATTAGGAGTTCGATGCAAATGAAAACCGGAGTCACGGAAGATCTCCTAGGGATCCCAATTTCGACGCGCACAATGTCGGAGACGATTCAAACGATCAGAAATTGGATTGGTGCGGATAAGCCGCGCCAAATAGCGACTGCCAATCTGGATTTCCTGAGGATGGCAAGAAGTAACACTGACCTTCTGAGTTGCTTAAGAGAAGCGGACATGGTCACGGCCGATGGCATGCCCTTACTTTGGCTGGCTCGATTGAAAGGCCATAGGATCAAGGAACGAGTCGCAGGCTCAGATATGATGAAACCTCTCTTTGATGCGGCTGCTCAGGAGGGGTGGCGCATCTACTTCTTAGGGGGCGCAAAGGGAACGGCCAAAGCAGCAGCCAAGAAGGCGGTAGAAGAATTCCCTAACCTTCAAGTTGCTGGCGCAGAAAGCCCTATGGTCGACTTAGAGGACATCGAGAAACTCGGGCAAATCGTTCAGCGAATAAGAGACGCGCGGTGCGAGCTCCTCTTTGTTGGATTGGGCTGCCCAAAGCAAGAGTTCTTTCTTAGAGACCACTTGGCTCAGACGGGAGCGAAGGTCGGAATTGGCGTTGGTGGCAGCTTCGACTTTATTGCTGGATCGAAAAGCCGCGCACCAAAGATCCTACGGATGTTGGGATTGGAGTGGGGATTTCGCTGGCTCCAAGAACCAAGGCGATTGTCATCCAGGTATCTAAGAAACATCGCGATCCTTCCGCTGCTTGCGGCCACGATAATCAGGAACCGTATCCAACTTGGCGTTGGCGTACAGTCGATTGCCCCGCCCAAGTAATCGTTCAACTCAAGCTTTGAGATGCGGTCGCGTAATTCGATTCACCTCGCAAGAGACAACGAGATCGTCGCCACTGCCAGCGGCGACAGCAGCTTCGCGTCTCTTGTAGCTCGATACGGTAGCGTCCGTCCCATCGGCATGGCACTTGATCGAAAATCGATTCCATGATCATCGGCGATGGCGTATCATCTGAAGCTATGAGTGCATCACAACCAAAGTCCATCGTCGTCTTGACCGGTGCCGGGATTTCTTCCGAGTCCGGCATCAAGACATTTCGTGACAACGACGGCTTGTGGGAGAATCATCGTATTGAAGATGTCGCCACTCCCGAGGCCTTTGCCGCAAATCCGGAGTTCGTCCATCGATTCTATAACGCACGCCGAGGGCAATTAATCAGCGAAGTGGAGCCAAATGCCGGCCATCTCGCGTTGGCGCAATTCGAGCAAACGTTCGATGGTCGGTTCATGCTCGTCACTCAGAACGTCGATGATCTCCACGAACGGGCAGGAAGCCAAAACCTATTCCATATGCATGGCGAACTTCTTAAAGCTCGTTGTATGAGGTCGGGTGACATCCATGCGTGGATAGATGATCTGAACGAGACGATTCTTTGTACGTGCTGCCAATCACCGGGGAATTTACGACCCCACATTGTGTGGTTTGGTGAAATGCCGTTTTACATGGATGAGATTGAACAAGCGCTCGCAGATTGTGACATGTTCATTTCAATCGGCACGTCTGGAAACGTCTACCCTGCCGCCGGATTTGTGCAGGTGGCCAATGGTCGTGGTGCCCACACCGTCGAGCTCAATCTCGAGCCAACCATCACAGAATCACATTTTCGAGAGCAACACTATGGCCCGGCAAGTAGCTGCGTACCGAAGTTCCTCTCAGCCCATAAGGGTCAATGAGTAGAATCGTCCGACCTCGTCGGGGACATCGTGCAGCGACCGATCTCGGCACTGTTCATAGCGCAGGATCTTTCATCGCTGGTTAGTGAAAGTGACGCGAGCCCATTTCTATCTTCGGGAAACGAGTGATGACCAGATCACGCAGCCCATTCTGCTTCGATTTAAGGTGTGGTGAGAAGTACACTGTGCTGCGGTCGCATAGGGGTGCGATCCCCCTTCTTTGGATAGATTGTCATCAGTCTGAGTAAATTTTCGAAATTCGGGAATCGAACCGCAGTTGCTTGAGTTGAACAGTGTGCCAAACACAAGGAGAGAAAGATGAGCGAATCTTGGAGCAACGCTATCGTTGCCAGTCACATCGAAGTAAATCCCGGCCTCTTTATCATGAGAGTGGTCCCGGACGGGTGGGAACTTCCTTCTTTCGAACCTGGGCAGTTTGCAGTTCTGGGGCTCCCTGGATCGTCACCTCGCTGTGCCGTTTGTGATGATGAAGAAGAACCATCCAACCCCGAAAAGATCATCAAGCGTGCCTACTCAATCGCTTCTTCGTCAATCGACAAGGAGTTTCTCGAGTTCTATGTTGCGCTTGTTCCATCGGGCAAGCTGACTCCGCGATTGATCGCAATTCAACCTGGTGATCGTGTTTGGTTGGGTGAAAAAATCAAAGGGATCTTTACCTTGGATGACGTTCCTGCTGAGAAGCACGTGGCGTTCATCGGTACGGGTACCGGCCTTGCTCCTTATATGAGTATGCTCCGCACCCACCTCACTTGTGGTAGTGCGACTCAGCTTGCTGTGCTGCACGGAGCTCGTCATTCCTGGGACCTCGGCTATCGATCCGAGCTTTCAACTCTGCAGAACATCTGTGACAACTTCGCCTACATTCCTGTTGTTAGCCGCCCCGACGAAGAGCACAGCCCGTGGAGCGGAGACGCTGGTTATGTCGGGAGTCTCTGGACTGAGGGTGTTTTGGCCAAACGATGGGGTTTCAAACCGACACCAGACAACACGCATGTCTTCTTGTGCGGCAATCCGTCCATGGTTGAGGGTCTTGTGGAAGATCTCAGCAAAGAAGGTTTCGTCGAACACACGAGAAAACAAAAGGGGCAAATTCACGTCGAGCGTTACTGGTAGGTAAACGACCTCAGCATCTGGATCGAGTCTTGAAGGCCAAGAAAACCACTTGGTCTCTACAAGAAATACACATTGATGATTCATGATGGGCTGTAGAGGAAGCTTAAGAGGAGTCGACCATGACCAATCTACCAAAGATCATTCAAGAGTGGCCCCATCAATGGCGCCGGGTATTCCGACGCACAACCAAGGCTGAAATGCTCAATGGCAACACCTTCGAAGAAGCCATAGCCGTTGCTGAAGCCACATGCCGCCTGGAGTTCGCCATTCAGCGTTTGACTGAACCGGAACATTCCCAGAATTCGGTCGCGAGTTGAGATCCACAAACTTGTCGCGCTCGGTACTTTAGGAAACCGAAAGCAATCTAAGACAAGACACTGGGTGCCAGCCACGGATTGGCGTTGGGTACCAAGAAGCAAGAATGCCGGCGGGACGCCACCTCTCCCAGATCAGGGTGCCACCCTCCCAGACAATCGAAGCGTCCAATGTTTAGCTCCTGCATGCCTGAAAACGTGGCTCCGGATGAGCTTTGTGACACTAAACAAAGCTGGCAGAGAGCCTGGGGGAGCTGGCGTCTCATAAGTGGCGTAGATTCCAAACATAGACCCCACAAACCTGGCTTGGATTCGTAACAGAATGAAGATTCACCAAGTTGCAACCGAATCATCATATGCGTGACCGATGATAGGGCGAATCCGATCAAGAAAGGGAGTAGATCATGACGGACCTACCGCAATCAACGCTTCAATGGCCCCGTGAATGGCGGCAGTGCTTCCGCCGTGGGACGAAAGCCGAAATGCTCAAGGGCGCAACGTTTCAAGAGGCCATCGAGGTCGCTGAGGCAAGTTGTCGCCATGAATTTGCCATTCAGGTCTTGGCCACGCTCACTCGCAAGAGAAATTCGACTTCGAGGTAGATACGAGCTAAGCCAATCGTGAGCCTACGCAAGTTGGTCCCCCAGCACTCTCCGAGACCCCCTCCTGCCCCAGGCGCAAAGAACAACATCCCAGGCAGTGCGATTTTAGTCCACTGTTGTCCAGCCCTTGATGCCTCATGCCCTAAAGAGGGGCAGAAATCACCCATCCCCTGTACAGTCGTGAGACGCCAAACGCGCGATTCTCCTGGAATCCCAAGTTTGAGAGTCGATCTAAAGAATTATCGAGATTTAGGTGAAGGGACTCGAATCCCATTGCTCCAAGGGGGCACTATGATTGAAGAAAACACAAAAATTTTCTGCGGCCGCGCGTACTCAGCCTTCATTGATCAGCGCTCTTTCGCACAGCGGGTTGACCATGCCAGCCACTCGCAAGATTTCATGGAACGTTACGCCGCCATTCTTAGGCGTGAATGGAAACGCTGGCGCTCCGAATGCAGCGGTGAACTGATAGCTGCGTTGTTCCTGATTTTTCTGATGATCATCGGCAAAGAGAAGCTCATCTGTGGTGTCTTAGCTCTTTGCTTTGTCCTTTCAGCTCTCGCCCATCACTACCTAATTGCCAAGCCGCTACGCCAAGAAATGAAGGAGCTCGGACTATGAGCTCCAGCAACATGAACCTGGATGATCTCTTCGAGTCCGAGAATGAAAGGCTCTATTCTTTGGCCTTTAGGATCACCGGACGACATCACGAGGCCGAAGATGCTGTGCAAGAAACATGGCTGAGTGCGATTCGAGGAGAGGACGCTTTTCGCGGTGAGGCGCAAGCCAAGACTTGGCTCTACCGCATCGCCCTACGAGCTTCGATTGCTGTGCGATCACGCCGCAAGAAGGGAAGCGGTCCCTTGGATCACGACCCCAAGGCACCATCGAAATCGGACGCCGCAGAAATGAAAGAACTGACCGATCGGCTGCTGCTCGCTTTGGACACCCTTTCAACCGAGCACCGAACTGCATTGGCGCTCACCGCCATCGACGGCCTTTCCACCAAGAGGATCTCAGAGATC
>JBLINQ010000023.1:0-40910 GCA_047639315.1 Planctomycetota bacterium | reverse complement strand
TGGCTGAAAGAAGTAACTCGAATTTGTTCCCATCTCATGAAAATCAGTGACAATGTTTGGGCGCCAAGCATGGAAGATCTTGAGGCGTCCTCGACTCTCGGGATGCTGAAGGAGGAGCCAATCGCGGTTGAGATCAAACCAGTAGTGATTCGTTCGACCAGATGGCCATGGTTGACGGTGCTCGCGATGGTTTGGATCGGCGATGGCATTCTTGCCGCGATGCATGTTAGCCCAGTGAGCAAAACGTCCAAGTCCATCAGGATTCAAACACGGATCCAGAAGAACGACAGAACCATCCAAGAGTGCGTCGACTTTGGCTCCTTGGGCAGCAGCCAAGTAGTAGGCGTATAAAAGCGCCGCACTCGCACCGCTGGGCTCATCGCCGTGAACGCTGTAGCCCATCCACAAGACCACGGGCATATCCGTGGTGTCTGGTTTGCCAAAATGTGGCAGATAAAGGCCTTTACGTTTGTCTTGAATCTCGGGCAACCGGGCCAGGTTCTTCTCAGAACTGATCGTCATCACAACAAGGGGGCGAGCCTCATGTGAACGAGCATAGACCTCAACTTGACAACGAGGCGATGCCTTGGCTAAGGCTTCGAGATAACGAACGATTTGATCTGGCCGTAGATGCCACTCACCGACTTCATAACCCAGAATTGACTGGGGCGTCGGCACGCTTTGATCGTAGGTCACATCTTGAGGCAGGTAGTCGACAAGCTTGGTTTGAGCCGACGTCAAGAGTGAGCAAAGAAGGACAATAGAGACGGCGAAAGAGAGATTCTTCATCATACGGATCCTCGAGAGTTGAGGTCCGGAAGTTTACTCTCGATTCACTGTGGAGTCGAATGGCTGATTCGAATCTGAGGGAAGGAAAATTAGCCTCGCGACATTGACCTCGGGATCCCGTGCCTGGGTATCCCTCTTGATGTGCGTACCAAGAACAAGAAAGATGATGGGCCGAAACACACATTTCAGCGCCATAGAGGTCTCTGCCGCGAGGCATGCTGAATGAATCGCAAGCCGTGTGCCAAACCCTAAAAACATAGTATTTAGCCGAATGAGAGGTGTTCTGCCCGATTTACGGCTATTTGGCAGGGGAGAAAGAGATTTGAGCGTCACCGCTTCGTAACAACGTCACAAAACAGCAACGCCCAATGGAATCTGGGCCGATCAGCTCTTCAACATCTCGTCAAGACTTTGCGAACCTCAGCTTCTCCAATGAAATGCTCAGCGTTGTTGAACCGCACCAGTAAGTCAAAGAAGCAACTCCACCAGTAGAAAGTTCCCCCTGATCCCTTAGTCAAGCGAACGCTCCTCTTCTGTGAGCATCAAATTACGCTTCTCGGCTCACGCTACGGCAGCAATCACTCCGATACAGGGGAGGCATGTCAGCGCACCTCGTGCTTATGCTCTTGCGTCTGTCATCAAAACTCCTACCTTGAATCATCAAGTTTAGAAGACTGGAATTCTACCGATGATGCGAAAAACGATTTCCGTAGTCATTCTCGGCCTCCTGGCCGCCTGTGGCGGCAAGGATGAAGGCCCCGTTTATCCAGAGGTTGCCGTGAGTCTCCCTCCCCAGGGCGAAACCGTCACAATTTCTGGATCGACTCTCTTCCTCGGCACTCCACCACGGGTTCGAGACATTGGCGTATGCCAAGGCGACAATCTCCCGATCCAAGATCAGTCGGTCCGGGTCAAGAATGGGCGGCTCGCTGATGTTTTGATCTACGTGAAAGAAGGCCTGGAGGCCTTCACCTTCCCGCACGACAAGACCGAGGTAGAGATCGACCAGAAGGGTTGCGTGTTTCGGCCTCACGTTTTGGCGGTCCAGGTCTACCAGCCGATCAAGATCAAGAACAGCGACGCCATTATCCACAACGTCCATTTTGCGTCCGCTCTCAAAGACCAGAGCTTCGTCACGACGATCACTCCCGCACGAGGCTCGATTGGCCACCAGGTTCGCAAACCAGAGATTGGTCTCACCGTGACCTGCGACCTACACGCTTATATGCTGATGTATGTCCACGCCCTGCCTCACCCGTTCTTCGCGGTGACGAAGGAAGATGGCTCATTTGAGATCAAGGACTTGCCAACGGGCTCCTATGTCATTGAAGCGGTGCATCAAAAATTTGGCCGGCAAACGTCGAAAATCGACGTGGTTGCCGGCCAAGTAATTTCACCGATGACATTTAGCTTCAAATCTAAGTAGAAGCTGGGAAGCCTTAGTTGTTGCCGTTGCGTGCGATGACCACAAGAATGTGGGCAACAATCATGCCTACGACAATGGCGAGGCCCATGTGTCCGTAATGGAAAGCTGGGAAATTCTGGGCGAAGACCATCAACATCAGCATCGGGGCTGAAAGGTAGAGATTGATATTCCCCAACTTGCCAGCCTTCGCCAAATCGGCTTCGCTTGGCCCGATATCGGCCTCAAAAGCAGCAACAATGCGCTTTTGAAGAGGTGAGATGAAGAACCAGACGTTGGCCCACATGGCGACGGCAAAAGTCATGCCCCACATGATGTACTTGCCGCGGCCCACAAGTCCTTGCCCTTCAATAGCGTAAACACCTTGGCTCCATAGGTGTCCGAGAACACCTAAGCCCAAGAGGAGCGTCGCCATGGACGTACCACGCACCCAGCGCAATCCTCTGGCCAAGAGAGCTCGATATGCCTTCGACTTGGCATCTCCATCTAAAGACGCCAAGTAGGGGCGAACAATGAGATGCATAAAGTAGAAAAAGCCGATCCACATGATGCCCAAAAAGATGTGACTCCAGCGAATCAAGGCGGTGGTGTATTGCGGTCCGAATTCCATGGAGTCCTCTCACTGCATCATCAGTTCAGAACGACTGACAGCAGCCGCTCAAGCGAGTGCAAGGATAGCTCCTGCAGCCGATTGGCGCAAACCCCCTTCAACCCCAATCCCCACCAAGGCTAAGGGCAAGAAAAAGGACCGAGTCGAAACTCGGTCCTTTCCGCCGCTTCTCTGCCAGAATGCAGCTTGCCCACACCAGGGGCCCTTGGTGACCGAATAGAGTTCGTCGGGTCAAAAGCCCCCGACCCATAGGCTCAAAAAGTGATGGATGTGAAATTCACGATATCGTTCGCCTCCGTGTACGCACTGAGAAGTCCGGATCCGGGTGTTGGCACAATATCGACCACACCAAGGTAGATGCTGCGCGGCCCGCCCGTGGAGCTCAGCGTCCATGTTATGGGGACATTGAATGTCATCTTGCCAGCCGCATTCGTCGTGGCGGTGGCACCGACATCGATGATCAGAAGATTGCCAGGTGATGTTTCCAGGTAAACGAAAGCGGACCCTTCGTAGCCCGCAACTGCGGGTGCGCCGAGGTGATCCTTCACGTCCACCACTGCAGTCAGCTGTGTCTTCACCAAGGAAGTGCCAATTTGAACAGCAATCGGCCCGGTGGAAAGATTGATGGCGTCAATGTGAATGTCAGAGACAATTTCAGCGTCGGTCATGGCATTCACAACCATGGTGCTCGACAGACCGCTCGGATCAGTGGCCATCAGAGTCACCGGGGTGCTGGTATTCTCTGGCAAGAAATTGATGACGAATTGATGCCCCATCGCATAAGGAGCAAATTTCGAACTCACTCGGGTTTCAACACCGCGTAATCCCGTCCATGTTGCTGTGACGACGCAAAGTTCATCGGTGACAACATTGAGTTTCACCGTGTTGGTCAAGGCATAAAGAGGGGTACTGCTCACGATGCCTGGTGCTTGTCCATCCGGTGACGAAGTATCGACGACATTCGGATCCATGCTCCACTTGATTTCGTAGCCGTCGGGATATCCGTCGCCATCGCTGTCTCCATTTTCAGGATCGGTGTTGTACATTTTTTCGTCGAGATTACCGAGCCCGTCGAGATCGCGATCAATGATCCGTCGGCCGGTACCAACAGGCACACCGCGGAAAGTCCAAGACCCATAACCGGCGTTGACGAAGAAACTCAGGAACAAGGGCGGAACATTGCCAAAAGACTTGGCCTCGAACTGAAAGAGTCCCGTCATTGGATCGAAGTAAGCTGTGACTCGCAACGGTGGTGCTCCGCCAGTAGACACACTTCCGGATGCAACTAAGTCACAATCACCTTCAATGGCTTCATCAATCAAGAGGGCAAGCTCGGGCATGGTGAGGGCGTTCGCCTGAGTCATCGTTGCCTGAATTGCAGTCGCCGGTGCCAACCCCGTATCAAAGGCTCGCATGAAGTCTTCGAGACGCGCCGATTCTGTTGGGTCGATGTTGGCGAAGGTATTTGAGAAATCAAAGAGAGTGGCGATCCGGCCATCATGAGTCAGCCCCGGCCCGAATTCTGTCGCATCCCCCAGATCGATTGATGCTCCAGACGGCCACGTCAGAATGCCTAGATCGTGCTGCCCCAAAACCTTGTCGGCCACGTTTCGCAGCTGAGTAACTTTCGTTGAAGGTGCAAAGGCAGCAAACGCCTCCCGCATCACTTCATTGTTGCTGCCATATGGCATGCTGTGACAATCGGCGCAACTGGAACCAGCCGTCGCTAGTTCCTCAACGAAGACGCGGGCACCCTCGAGTTCGCTTGGTGTCGTTTCACGATTGTCCTGTTGAACGTGGTTGGCTGGATAATGAAGCTCATTGATATAGGCCACCATGTCACTCAGTTCGGCCGCCATAAGCGCGGCGCCATCAAGGAGGCCCTCGAATGCGGCATTGAAGGCTTCAAGATCTTTGCGCTCACCACGCCAATGGTAAGGAGCTCCTTCTGGCAAGCCGTTCAAACTCTGCGTCACCATCGCGCCTTTGCGATCGGTGAAGAATTGGAGTTGGTTGTTAGGAGTGCCTTCTGGGTCCAAGACGCTCGACAAATCCCACACGACGCCATCTAAGTCGCCGTCAATATGGCACGACGCACAAGACGACGAACCACCAGCAGAAATGTCGGCATTGTTGATAATGCCTCGGCCACGACGCACTTTGTCAGTGAGTGGCGTATGACCCAATGATGTATGATTGGAGACCACAGTATTGAGAGGTGTGGTGACCACGTTGATCTGCGTCAGGGAATTCGTGCCCTTGTTCCAAACATAAAGGTCATCGCCGAGAAGCGTTGCACCCTGGGGCAAGCAGCGAATTCCATTTTGGCCGCTAAGCTTCCACGACCCCAACCAGTTGCCAGCAGCACCAAGCACGCACACCCGATCGCTGCCTTCGCACATGACATAGACTTGGGAACGCGCAGAATCAAAAGCAACGCCGCGAGGCTGAGAACATCCAATACCGCCGGAGACTTGATCGAGGTCAACGAAGATCGGTGCAGCGCCTGGACCACCCGCGACATCGACGATCGTGACCTGATTGAGGACGACTTGGCCGTCTACGAAATTTTGCTCACCAATGACGGCAGCATTCAAAGCATCGGTGTTGCAAATCCATAACTCATTCGAGCCAGGGCGATTCTGTACATTCAAGATCGTCGTGCCCAACTGCGTCCACTCGAGCCCAGGAATCAGTGTTTCGAAAGTGAGTCCTGTTGATGACACGCCGATTGTTCGGAGATCCACATCCGCGAGCGGATTGGCGCCCATGGAAGCGAAGGGGGGAATGTCCAAAACAAAACGGAACCCCGAGCCGCCAGCTCCGAGGGCAGTCGTGTTGTTGCCTGAAATGAGAGGCGCAATGTGAATATTGTTGCCAACCTTAGCAATGCCTCGTGGGCGACGTGCAGGAACGTCAATCGAGTTGACGACCTGAAAGGCAAAAGTATCGATGACATCAACCGTGCGACCTGAGGAACAAGTCACATAAGCACGATCTCCACTGTCGCTGAATACGAGTCCGTGAGGAGCCCCGTTAGTTCGAATTGTCTGCCCCACCGCCAGCGTGTTTGGGTCGATGACCGTGACGCAGTTACTAATCGAATCGGTGATCCAAATCTCCAAGGGGCGAAACGGATGAGCATAAACGGAGTTCGCGCCCAGCCCGATCGGGATCTCCACAATCTTCTTGAGAGGATTCGTACCGAAGACTACCAGGTTCCCTCCCTCTTGATTCACTGCGATTATGACGCCGTTAGTGTTCATCACTGGCCGAAGGTGCCCGACTTCTTGGAGAATGTAAGTTCCGGCCACATTGTCTCGCTGAATCATCGAGTCATCGAAGGTTGAGACCGGAACATCGAGGACGGCGCCAGACGGCATCAAGGGGTTACGACTGGCCAGGCCGGCCTTGGTTGGGCTAACTATGGCGGGAGTGAGAGTCGTAACTTGTTGGGCAGCCCCACCGAGTGCAAGAATTAGAGTCATGACGAAAGACGCAATTGGAGTGCACTTCATAATTGTCTCCTACAAAAAAGAGAGGCTCGTGAGAATTTGGTTTCCATAAATGCAGCGACAACAGTCTCTCGGCGTCACTCACTTTTCTGAGAATTCCGCAAGGATTCGGTTCGGATCCCCTTTCTTCCTGCTGTCCGATGAGGCCAAACCATGGCAGACTCTGGTATTCCGCTCACTTGAGTCAGGAAAACAAGTTTGAGTTCTCTGGACCGAGGAGGCGTTGCAACCATGCGTATTTTGATTTTCGTTCTTGCGGCGTTGGCCCTGGCCACTTCGGTGGCTTCAGATGCCCATGGCCAGAAACAACGGGGAGATCGTCACGGCAACCTTGGTTTCAAGACTGGCGAGGCATTCCCCGATATCGTGCTGCCCAACGTTGAAAATGGGAAACCCATGAGCTTGGCAGACTTTCGCGGCAAGAAGCTCTTGGTGCTCCACTTCGCTTCTTGGTGAGCAGGTTGCCGAAAACACGTGCCCGGGTGGCACAAACGAACTCAAGCTCTTCAGGCCGCAGGCAAGATTCAAATCGTTGGCATTGTCCAAGAACAGCACGCCGAGCGCTGCCGCCTCTTTAAACAATGGCAAGGGTTTCAGTGGCCCATCGCCGTCGACTCCCTCAACCTCTATGGATTGCCAAGCATCCCAATCGCCATGGCGGTGGATGAGCATGGCATTCTGCGCATGAGTAGTGTTCGACCGGGCGAGAAGTTTGACAAATTCTTGAAAACGAAATATCCCGAGCCCCAAATCAAGTCGCCCCCCAAAGACTATCAGAACCTTGACGCGTGCCGGGAGCAGTTGAAGATTGCGGAAACTGCAGAGAACCTCATAAAATTGGGAACTGCAGAGTTTCTTTTTGGCGGCAAGGATCGGCTCACTCGCGCGATCACTGCGTTTGAAAGAGCATGCGACAAAGAACCAGCCAACGCGATCGCAGCCTTTAGACTTGGCGTTGCGTATCGCCGCCGCTTCGACGAATCGAGGGCTACCACCACTGACTTCCAAAGTGCTTCCGCAGCATGGTCAAAAGCTCTCGACCTCAATCCGGGTCAGTATATTTGGCGGCGCCGCATCCAACAGTTCGGTCCGCGGTTGCAGAAGCCTTACAACTTCTACCGGTGGATCAGCACGGCGAAGAAAGAACTGATTGCGGCGAAAAAGAAACCGGTAGCACTAACGATCCCACTCACAGCGTCTGAGAAGATGCAAAAGGAAGATACGCCGGCAGTCACGACCAACAAGAACCCCGACCCAAAAAAGATGGTCTCAAATGACGACAAGAAACTGGCTCGAGTCGCACGAGCGGTTGTCCCAGCGAAAGTAAGCAAAGGCAAGACAGCGCGCCTTCATATTTTATTGTCACCAAGCAAGAAGCTGAGATCGCACTGGGACCCCGAAGCCGGTCCGATCAAGTTGTGGCTGGAAGGCGACTTAGCTTGGAAGCGCTCTGGAACTTTGAGTCAGTCGAACGATTTGCTGTCGATCAAGGCGGCGCGCAGTGTCGAAATCGAAGTGCAGATACCCGTGGATGCAGAAAGTGGGCCGCGGGAACTCAAGGGTTTTGTGCTCTACCCCATCTGTGAAGACACCGACGGAACTTGCCAATTCTTGCGGCAAGATTTCTCCATCGAAGTCCGCGTCAAATAGGCCGCCCTTAGAGGCCAAACTCATGAAGATGCTCGTATTCTAACCCTAGGTCCGTCACGACTTGCGCTAAGGCAGCAGTGGCGAACCGTAGGTTAGACACCATGCACGGGCTTAAGTCGTCCCGTGATACGAGTGCCTTCATTGATTGATAGGTGGCCAAAATCTCTGCTTCAACTTCAGTGAGTTCGTTGCCAAGAATATCTTTGCTCATGTTGCTCTCGCTTATTTCTTACGTTCGTCGATTAGACGCTTGGCCTTCAATTCGAATCGTGGAAGCGCGCCGGCCTCAGCCTCTTCGATATTGATCCTGAGACCTTCATGATTGCGCTTCAGATCGGAAGCGATTGTGGCCATGGTCTCTTGATGGTCACCGGTCGATTCAGGGTTAAACTCCAAGCGCACGGTAATCTCGTCAACTAAGTTCTCTGTGTTCCACACTCGAATTTGGAACTCTTCGATCTCGCTGTACTCGCGAACAATCTCCTCGATGGCACGCGGATAAACATTGGTGCCGCGAATCAGGAGCATGTTGTCAACGCGGCCCAAGATGCCACCTTGGTAGATGTCGCCGTTACGTCCACAAGAGCAAGTGTCGTGAGGGACCTTGATGACAAGGTCAGAGGTGCGGTAACGAATCAGCGGGATGAACCCTCGACCAAATGAGGTCACGACTCGCTCGCCAATCTCTCCGTAACCGACAGGTTCGCTGGTTTCCGGATTGAGAACTTCTTCGATGAAGTGGTCTTCGATCAAATGAGCGCCGCCCGGTTGATGCGAACATTCAAACATCATGATGGTGCCAATTTCGGTCATGCCCGCCGTATCAGCACACTTCGCGCCCCACTTTTCTTCGAGCAGTTTCTTGGTGGCACCGACGACCGGTTCACCCGAGACGATCAACTTGTTGACCGCGCTATTGACTAAGTCGAGGCCTAGCTTCTCCGCTTCTATGGCCATGCGAATGGCATAGGTTGGGGTCGCACAAACCGTAGTGACGTCCATCTCAACAATCTGACGAACACGGTTCTCTGTCGTCATGTTGCCTGATGGAATAACCAGAGCGCCGATCTTCTCGCAGCAGTAATGGGCACCCCAGAAACCAATGAAGGAACCATAGCTGAAGGCAAAGAACACGGTGTCTTCTGGCCTGACACCAAAGCCCCAAAAGCCGTAGGCCCAGCATTCGGAGATCCATTGCCAATCCTTGGCGCTATCCAACACGCGAAGCGGCTGCCGACCACTTGTGCCGCTGGTGAGGTGGTAACGAATCGCGTGTTCACGGGGAGCCGTGATTAAGTCACCAAAGACGGGTTTCTCGGCTTGAACTGCCATCCATTCTTCGCGATCCATGAATGGAAGTTTGCGAAGATCATCGAGATTCTGAATATCGTCGGCAGTGACGCCTGCCCCTTCGTAGAGACGTCGATGAAATGGGCTCTTTTGGATCGCCCATGCGACGTGACGTTTGAGCTTCGTGAGTTGTAAGGCTCGCAGTTCTTCTTTGCTGCAAGTCTCAAACTTTGGATTCCAGAAGTCTGACCGTGTCATTATTTGCCCTCTTCCAATTCCTGTCCCATGTCTTTGCCAAGAAGATCACGTGCGATGATCAACCGTTGTATATTGGACGATCCTTCATAGATCTCTAAGCCGACGATGTCTCGATAGTAGCGCTCAAGTGGATAGTCGTTGTTGTAGCCACGCCCACCATGCAGCATGATCGCGGCATGCGCCGCTTCCGCTGCTGCCTCAGTCGTGTAGAGCTTGGCTGCCGAGACTTCTCGTGTGGCCTTTTTACCTGCGTCCTTCAGCGTGGCGGCTTTCATCGTCAAGCAGCGCCCAGCCTCCAAAGTCATGTACATATCGGCGAGCGTCTTTTGGATCATCTGTTGGTCGCCAAGTCTCTTGCCAAATTGGCGACGACGTCTGGCGAAATCGACCGATGCATCTAAACAGGCAGCGTGCACGCCAACAGCACCACTGGCGACGCCCAGGCGTCCGCAATCCAAAGCAGCCATGGCGATCTTGAAGCCTTCGCCGACTGCCCCGATTCGCGCTGAATCCGGAACACGCATATCTTCAAATCGAATACGCGCATGATCTGCACCGCGATGACCCAGTTCTGGAGAGTCCATTTTTGTTGGTGTGAAGCCGGGTGTGGTCGTCGGAATGCAGAATGCGGTGATGCCTTTATGTTTCTGTTCTGGATCTGCCTGGGCGAAGACCAAGGCGACGTCAGCCACATTGCCATTGGTGATCCAGATTTTTTCGCCATTGATTATCCAGTCGTCACCATCTCTTAAAGCGCGAGTCCGCATCGATGCGACATCACTCCCGGCGTGTTCTTCCGTCAAGCAATAGCAACCAATTGCTTCGACCAAGCACATGTCTTTGAGCCAGAGTTGCTTCTTCTCTTCATCAGCCCACTCTTGAATACAAGAGGCGACGAGCCCGGTCTGCACGGCAAGGAATCCGCGTACGGAGGAATCGATGCGCCCCAGCTCTTCGTAGATCAAGACCTGGGCACGCTGGCCAAGTTCGAGACCGCCGTAGCACTTCTTAATGGGACCGCCGACCAGGCCTGCTTGGCCCAATTGCTGCAAGACACCTCGATTGAAGATGCGCTCGGCGTCGTTTTGCCTCGCGAATGGGCGGACCAATTCTTCACCGGACGCTTTCGCCAGGTCTCGTACTTTTTCTTCTTCAGGTGACAAGTCAAACATAGTGATCTCGTGAAGGATGGCAGTCGTTACCTGCCTTCGAATTTGGCGGCGCGTTTTTCTTTGTAGGAAGCAAGAAACTCGCGATGGTCATAACCCATGAGCATGAGAGCCTGAGCCTGAGCTTCAGCTTCGATGGCCGAATCCAGTTCCATCGTCCACTCATTGTTGATCATGCGCTTAGTCATGCGGATGGCGTAGCCAGGTCCGGCAAGGAGGCGGTCGGCAAGCTTGTTCGCTTCATCGAGAACTTTTTCTGGGGCAACGACACGATTGGCAAGACCAATCTCGAGTGCCTTAGCCGCTGGAACGGCATCGCCAAGCATGAGCAGCTCTGTCGCTCGAGCGCTGCCGACAATGCGCGGTAGCAAGAAGGCTGCGCCCATGTCAGCACCAGTCAGCCCGACCTTGACAAACAAGAACGCTATCTTGGAGGTATCGGAGAACACCCGAAAATCCGACGCCAGAGCAATCACGGCACCAGCGCCAGCGGCGACACCGTTCACTGCAGCAATGATTGGCCGATCGAGTTCACGCATGTTGGCGATGAGTTCCCCCGTCATCCGGGTGAAGTCCAAGACTTCTTTCATTTCGCGATTGACGAGGTCACCGATAATGTCACTCACGTCGCCGCCCGAACAAAAACCGCGGCCTTCGCCGGTAATCACCACCACATCCACATCATCGACATGACGTAAGTCGTAGAAGCAATCGGTGAGTTCGCGATATACATCAAAAGTCAAAGCGTTCAGGCGATCTGGACGATTCAAGGTAATGAGGGCTTTCCCGCCCTCATTCTCGAATTTGAAGGTCTTGTATTCCTTGGACATTTCCAATCCTTGTTTAGAGAGCATCCCCGGCGACTGGGAAAGCTATCCCAGAAAAGGCATCACTGTCTGGTCCGACCAAAGTAAGGACCGCCCTGGCGACCTCTTCTGGCTTAATCAAACGTTTGAGTGACCCTTCGTTGGCGAGCGATGAACGTGCGTCATCCAAACTACGCCCGGTCTTCGAAGCAATGTTAGCTGCGGCATCCGCCGCAATTTTTGTGTCAGCAAAACCGGGACAGACAGCGTTAACGGTAATGCCCTTGCTCAGCACTTCGGTAGCCAACGCGCGTGTCAGCCCGAGCAATGCATGCTTACTGGTGACGTAAGCCGTCGTGTAGGCGTACCCTTTGAGTGCCGCGGTGCTAGCAATATTCACGATCCGACCACGTCCCCGCGATTTCATTCCTGGAATCACGTTCCGGCATAAGACAAACGGCGCGGTCACATTGATTTCCATGCAGCGGCGATAAAACTCATCGGTTGTCTTTTCGATCGGTGCGGACGGTGCGACACCAGCATTGTTGACCAAGATGTCGACGGCCCCCATGGCGCCTTCGACCTGGGCAACCAGATGATCGCGAAATTCCGGTTCGAGGAGATCTCCTACGAATGCCGTGCTGTCTGTGCCTAATACGCTCAGTTCAGCTGAGACAGTCTGCAATTCATCTGCAGACCGGGCCACGAGGGCTATACGAGCCCCCTCCGCCCCTAAGGCCAAGGCGATGGATCGTCCCAGCCCGCGCCCCGCGCCAGTCACTAAGGCCACTTGTCCAGACAGATACCCCAAGATCATTCCCCAAAAGTCGTTGTTTCACGTCCCATGATACGTGGGGCGTTCTTTTCCGTCTACTGTGCATCAAGTCCGATTCAGACTTCGGCAGATTCCATAAACATCTATTGTTTAAAAAGTTAGGGTTCATTCACAAGGCCGGGAACACGCCCCAAATTGATACTGAAATCTGCAAACGGCAAAATTAATTCTATCTCGTTGTACAATTCCTACCTCAATTTGGGTAATCATGGGGGCAGAATGATTGGAATCTTCACGACAATTGTCATCGGCGGCACACTACTTCTTTGGTTAAGCCACCGAGTGTATTTGACTTATGCCCATACTGTCGCGCGTGAGGAACGCGCGCGGGTGAGGCGAGGCAGGGCTCCGGTCCGTCCGTCGGGTCATATTGGACCCAGCTGCTTCTTATTCCTCAATTGCTTAGTCACCTTCATTTTGGTTCGTGGGCTCGAGTCTTTGGCATTTGACACCAGCGAACTGAGCGAAATTCGCGTCCTCCTCCTATCGATGACGCACTTCTCTG
This sequence comes from Planctomycetota bacterium, assembly GCA_047639315.1. GTDB lineage: Bacteria > Planctomycetota > DRQF01 > S139-23. The sequence goes on along the minus strand of JBLINQ010000023.1, from coordinate 28,060 downwards.
GGATCATTGGACTCTGGTTGGTTCTTGAAAGCCGTCATTTGGCCTTCTTCTATCGCAAAATCGGCCAAACACTGCCCTCAAGATCCCGTGCAACCAAGATGGAACAATCCTCACGACTGCCGGCTTTCTGGCGTCGAAACCTTGCTCTCGCCTTCTTCTTGACCGCCGGCATGCCGCTGTTCTTGGAAATTCTCGGGGTGCGTGTTGGCGAAGCAAGCCGCGAATCGGTGCTCTTGCTCTTTGGCACGTGCTTTCTTTTACCCCAAGTCTGCCTTCTGGCGTTCTTAGCCCGCAGAATCGTCCCACTGCGTCGACACGCCGGTCTCAGCTAGATCTAGCGATACCCAAATTGGGTCAATTCCGGTGCCAACTAAGGTCCTGTCAGCAAGATACCACGACTGGATTAAAGTTTTCTCGCCCAAATCTCCGAAAGAATATGCAGAAGAACGGAACGCTCCGGCGGAAGACCTGCGCCAGGTCGCTGTTGTTGAAACCCGAGAATCGGGACGGTCGCACTTCCTCAAGGAAGTGATTGGTGGCCAGAACAAAACAGCCCTAGCACTCTGGGTATCCGCATAGTCAGAATTAGGGGAAAGAAGATGCTCAAGTCGAGGAAGGTTCAGCCGCAAGTTGGCGTGACAAAAGAACTGAAGATGGATTGCGACCTCTTGCACTCCACACGCCCGCACCTTTACATGGGCATCGTTGGGACGCTTGTCCTGCAATCGGGATCAAGCTTCCGCTTGGCGCCTTTTGCTCGTGAGTTCATTTCTCATGTCCAACCTCACTTCAGAATGCGCTTTCTGACCAAGTTGAGTGCAGTCGCTTCCAAGGAAGTGTGTCAGTTACTCGACACAGAGATTGCATTCACTGAATTTCGGGCGGGCCTGGGCAAAGTCTCTGGCATTGACTTCAGTACGCCTTTCATCTGGATTGATGATTCACCAACGTCTCGCGACCTCATGCGCTTGGCAGAAGAACGTTGTTCTTCCCAGTTGGTCACTGTGAACGGTAAGGATGGGGTCACCCGTCCAACGCTGAACAAACTCGAAGTGCTGCTTGAAAGGCTCATGGCCCAGCGAATCTGAGTTCTCCGCAACATCAAAAACAAAAAAACGCCCGCGAGAATATCTCGCGGGCGCTTTTTCTTGCATCTCGGTTGAAGTCTTAGGCCTACTCGCGACTTGCGACAACGCGGGAAAGGGAAACCCGAGCTAACGTATACTCCGGATTCTCTTCCAATGCGCAGCGATAGTAATCTTCTGCTGATTCCAAGTCGCCCATCTCTTCAAACACTTGACCCAAGTTGTAGAACGCGAAGAAGGGGCACGCATAGCGTTCAGCCTTCAGAGCCTTCTCTAACCATGGGATTGACTCCTCAATTAATCCTTGCTGGATCATGTAGGCGCCAATGTCGTTGTAGGGATTGCCATACTCAGGATCAATTTCGATTGCGCATTCGCAAAGCGCAATTGCCTCATCCCATTCCTGGCGGAATGAACGGCACCAACCTGAAAACGTATAAGCTTCAGCGGTTGGATAAAGAGCTATGCTCTTGCTGTAGAGCTCATCTGCGCCGTCTAAGTCGCCTTCCATTTGGAAACGATAGGCGGCTTCGAAAAAACGGATCGCACTTGGCTTACGGTCTTTGTATTCTTGCATCTAATACGGCCTCGGAACTGGTGTCATGCCTCACACCTCTCTTTTCGTTCCGAATGCCTAAGCCGCTTTAGCTTAGCTGGTGACTAAGCCATTCCTAATCCAAGTTATCGGGGCCAATTAGACCAGGATTCCTTCTTAGGGGCCCAATACGCCAACACTTATGCCAGATATAAATAATATCGATGGGTATATTATTCACCCCGACAAATCGTTTTATCGGGGTGGATTTGGCTATGGGCGCGTCGCGCTGCCAGGAATGCGCTTGTTGTTCTCGTCGTAGCGGTAAACCCCTTGCCCTGTCTTCTTGCCCAATCGCCCAGCGGCAACGAGGTCGAGAATGATCTGGCACGGCTCATACATTTCACCTAGGTGCTCGCGGAGATTGCCCGTGCTCGCGGCACGGACATCCAAACCAACGAGGTCGACCAGCTCGAAAGGTCCCATCGGGTGATTCAGGCCGAGCTTCAGAGCCTTGTCAATGTCCTCAGGCTCGGCGACACCAGCTTCCCACATCCGAAAGGCCTCGTTGCCAATCAGGGCGTTGATGCGACTGGTGACGAACCCTGCTGATTCGTTGACTTCAACGGTCTCTTTTCCCATCTGATGAGAGACTGCCTCGATCGCAGTAAAAGTCTCATTGCTCGTATTCTTAGAGCGAATGATCTCGACCAACTTCATGATGTGAACTGGATTGAAGAAGTGCATGCCAATCACCTTGTCGGGGCGTTCAGTCGCATGACCGATCTCGGTGATTGAAAGGCCGGTGGTGTTGGTAGCCAGGATCGCCTCAGGCTTCATCAGTCGATCAGCGCGGGAAAAGAGGTCGCGCTTCAGCTCCATCCGCTCAGGAATCGCCTCAATCAACATATCGGACGCCTCGAGCGCCGCGTCGAGATCGGTTGTTGTGGACAAACGTGAGAGCCCAGCCTCACCGTGGTCCTTGTCCACTTTCCCGAGCTTGACACCCTTGTTGATGTTGCCCTCGATACGAGCATAGGCTTTAGCTAACTGTTCTTCACTGATGTCGAAGAGGCGTGTTTCAAACCCGCCCATAGCTGCCACTTGGGCAATGCCCAACCCCATGGTTCCGGAGCCCACGACGACGATGCTCTTGATGTTCTTTGCGATATCATTCATTTGATTCTCTCGTCTTATTTCTTGGCGTTTCTACGTTCGAGAAACCGCGTCATGCGTCCAATTTGATCTTCTGATTCGAAGAGCATTCCTTGTCCGAGGCACTCAATGAGCTGCGAACGGCGATCCGTCGTATTGACGGCCGCGTTTAGCACCGATTTGGCAACTCGGACAGCCATGTGGCTCTTCTTCAAGATGGTCTTCATCATGTCGCGGGCTGCATCCAGCACCTCTTCATCTTCATGAAGATGATTGAGAAGCCCGATCCTCAGGCATTCCTCGGCATCGATAATCTTGCCGGTGTAAATCAGCTCGCGGGCCATACCAGGGCCAACCTGACGGGTCAGGCGGTGGGGTGCTCCCGCACCTGGAATAATGCCCAAGTTGACCTCTGGCTGCCCCATCTGCGTGGATTTACCGCCTAAGCGAATGTCCATCGACAAGGCGAGTTCACAACCACCGCCTAAGGCATAACCACGAATCGCAGCGATCGTGGGCCAAGGATAGTCTTCGATCTTCTGGAAGAGACCAGCATTGATGGCAGCGAGTGCGTCTGCCGTTTTTCTGTGAACGAGCTCTGAGATGTCGGCACCGGCGACGAAAGCCTTATCTCCAGCACCAACAAAGATGATGCCCCGAATTTCCTCGTCAGCACTCAGCTCATCAATGGCGGCGCCTAAATCGCTCACCATGGCCAAGTTCACGGCGTTGAGCACATCCGGACGATTCAGTGTGACTTCAGCCCACCCGTCCTTCTTCTCGATTTTCACTGTCTCGTAAGTCATGACGTCAAAACAACCTTTCCAAAGACCGCTCGGTTTTCCAAAAGGGCATGTCCTTTGGCAACATCCGTCAGTGGCAGTACTTCTCCCACGACTGGTGCCAAAGCCCCTGTACATATGAGGCGCCACACATCCCGCATGTCGCCATGTCCGCCCATCGTAGAGCCCAGAATCGACAGGCTCTTAAAGAAGACGAGACGTAAATCTGTTTCGAGTTTGGGGCCGGCGGTTGCACCACAGGTGACAACACGGCCGCCCTTGGCCAGAGCGCGAATACTCTTGCCTATGTTCTCGGCTCCGACATGGTCGACGACGATGTCGAGTCCGCGGCGCTTAGTGATGTCGCGCGAGACTTTGAGGAAGTCTTCCGTACGGTAGTTGATCCCGTGGTCGGCGCCGAGTTCTAGTCCGCGCCGAACTTTCTCGTCGCTGCCGGCAGTAATGAGGACTTCAGCGCCCATGAATTTGGCAATCTGGATAGCTGCCATCGACACACCGCTGCCAGCGGCATGGACCAGGACCTGGTCGCCAGATCGGATTTGACAACGGTTTACGACCATGTGCCACGCCGTCAGGAAAACGAGCGGAGCGGCCGCTGCCTCGACAAAACTCATGCTGTCCGGCATGGCCAGCGCATTCACTTCAGGAACGCAAATAAACTCGGCATTGGTCCCGTCTGTGGTTTCGCCAAGAACACCGAAGTAACGACAGAGGTTGTTGCGACCAGCGACGCAGAGATCACAAACGCCACAGGAGAAGCCGGGGGCAATTGCGACGCGGTCGCCAACCTTCACTTTGACCACGTCGGCGCCGACAGATTCCACCACACCTGCCCCATCACAACCGGGGATAATTGGCAATGGAAACTGATGGCCTTCGACTCCTCGGCGAACCCAGCAGTCGAGGTGATTCATGCCAGCGGCTTTGATCGACACCCGCACCTCATTGCCGCTTGGCTCTGGAATTGGACGATCGGTGAACTTCAAGACTTCTGGGCCACCGTGTTCGGCGATCGTGCAGGCTTTCATAGCATTCATGACTTATTTACCCCGAAAATGAGGGGCTCGTTTCTCGTTGAAAGCGGCAAACCCTTCGGCCGCATCTTCACTCCGGAACAATTGCTGTTGCAGCTCACGCTCAAGAGCGAGACCGTCATGGAAGGACATCTCAGCGCCGCTGACACAAGCTCTCTTGATCATGCCAACCGCTTTCGAAGCTTTGCCTGGTGGCAAATAGCGCCCAGCGAATTCCATCACCGCGTCCATGAAGTTTTCTGCTGGCAGGACTTCGTCAACCAGACCCAGCTCAAGAGCTCGGTCGTAGGTGAAGTTCTCGCCGTCGATCATGAGCTTCATGGCCTTGTGGCTACCAAGCAAACGAGCGAGACGTTGGGTACCGCCAGTACCCGGGAGAACTCCCAACCCAACCTCAGGAATTCCACATTTGCCGCCGCCTGCTTTGGCAACTCGGATATCACAAGCCAATGCGACTTCCAGCCCGCCGCCAACAGCGTGACCATTGAGAGCCCCGATGACCAGCTTCGGCGTTGCCTCAAGCCGATTGAGAGTCTCATTGGCATGCATGCAGAAGTAATATTTGAAACTGGGGTCGACCCCTTGGAGCATTTGGATGTTGGCGCCGGCGCAAAAGAACTTCTCGCCATCGCCAGTTAGAACAATCACATGCACCGAATCATCGAAACGTGCCCGGAGAATGGCCGCGTCTAGCTGCAGCAACATTTCATGGGTGTAAGCGTTCGCTGGCGGATCAGTTAGGGTCAGAACGGCAATTCCGTCGGTAGCGGCATAACGAACTAGGGAATCAGACATCTTTGAAGCTCCTCGTGTCAATTCACGGCAGGGAGCATTCTATGATGGAAGTCGGTCTGGAGAAAGGTCCGGGAGAGAGGCCGAAATCGGGGCTCAGGAGACGGTTACGATGGGGATGCCCTCGAACTCTTTCAAGCCGTTCAATTTCGAGCTGTCGCTGGTGGCGATGGCGGTGGCCTTGGAATCTCTCGCAGCTCGCAAAAGAGTCGACATTTCGTCGCCCGGGCCTGCCGCTGGTTCGGTAGTGACCGTGACAATCGAAGCAACGCTTGCGATAAAGTTGCGGACTTCTGCAATAGCAGTTTCGGAAAAATCTAATCGCTGGCTCAGGACTCTGGCCAAGTCAGTAAATTGCGTTTCCGTTGTTAGAATCTCGACCTTCCCGGTCATAGCTAAGTTGATGAGTTCTTCGGCTGAACCACCGAAGAGCAGTGCCTTCAACCAAAGGGAAGTGTCGAGGGCAATCCGGTCTACAGGTGCTTTTACTTGGTTGGCAATTGAGGACATCTTAGGCAGTTAACTCCTCAACGATCTTCTCAAGATCAATACCATCGGATCCGGCGGCAGCAGCTTTCGCAGAACTGTATTCGCGAAGCGCTTGCCATCTCCTGAGTTTCAAATACTGACGAAGAGCTTCACGGTAAAGCTCGCTACGATTGCGATGTTCGAGATCGCAAACGCGGTCAAGTTCACGCACGAGGTCTGCAGGTATTGAAACACTGACAATTTTGATTTCTTGAGCCATCGATTAAGAATTCCCCTTTCAGGGGCTAGGCGCGCACTTTGAAATGCCGAGGGTTCGCTTCGACATGCTTACTTCTTTACTTGATGAAAACGAAAGCGTCAACTTTGCTAACCGCAATTACGAATCGTCTATACTTAGGACGATTTGAGCTTTCATAAGTAGGCCTGGATTTAGGGAATTTACTTGGTTGTCAAACTCCAACGCCAAGTCTATACAACGCGTCGATGGCCTCGGCCGCCGAGAGATCAACTCCATCTTCTACGCTCCGAGAGACATCAGCAGTCAAGATGTATGGGGCGAATTGTGAAGACGAGAGGCCGCTTCCTTTTTCGAGTAGAGATCTCGAGAATAGGATAAAGGCGTCGTTTCGGACAAACAGGCTCTCATCCACATCGATCAGCTTGCCGTCTGACGAGTAGAAGGGTCCTTCTTGTGGTTCCGCACTCACGATCCCGGCTGGATCGCTGACGAGAAAATCTTCAATGACTTGCCACCAAAGGTCAGAGGACACGAAAGGGAACGCTGGATTGACAACCAAGAACCACTGCTCGGGTAACGATCGAAGATGAGAGAACGACCGAGCATCAATAGTCTCTGGCCAACTCAGAAGGTGGGAAGCGCGAACCGAATAGAGCGACTCAAAGCCTGCGCACAAATTCTTGATCTCTCGATCAGCGCAGGCAACATACTTCTTGCAAGGTGCGTCCAAGCGTTCGAGCTTGGCCATCGCGTTTTCCAACAATGTTGATTCTGCAAATGGGCGCAACATCAAATCTGCCGCCCGCTTGCCGTGGCGGTGGCCGCTCAAAACAATCGCAATGTCCATGCTTTCCCCTCATTCCACGCCAGGTGGAATGCCTTCTATGTGATTCCTTCCTCATCTATCGGTATAAATCACGGTAGAGCTTCACTCTATCGCTTGGTCAGGAGAACGTTTGGTGTCGAATCTGGGTCGATTAGTTGTGATGGCCAAGAATCCCCGCCCGGGGGAGGTCAAGACGCGGTTAATCCCAGCACTTGGGGACGAGGGCGCCTGCACCCTTTATCGCGCTATGCTGGAAGATGTTGTAGTTTCGATGGCAGCGGGGCCATGGTCAACATACGTCGCTGTCGCTCCGCCAGAGGCTAAGGATGAACTGCGATCTTTCTTCCCCTCAAAGGTGAACGTGATTCCGCAAACTGGAAACGACCTCACCGAAAGAATGATCGGTGTGTTCGATCATCTCCTTGAGCAACAAGAGCCCGTGGTGATGCGCAACAGCGACAGTCCCGACCTGCCCAACGCACTAGTTCAATCGGCATTCGATTCGTTGGCACAAGACCAAGTAGATGTCGTTTTTGGCCCTGACTGCGGTGGCGGCTATTACCTCGTTGGCCTTAAGGAACCTTGCCCCGACCTTTTCCGCACCGCCATGTCGACGTCCGACAACTTCGAAAGAACCCTGGAGCGGTGCCAAGCACTGAGTCTTAGAGTTGCTGTCCTTCCACCCCACGCAGACATCGACATGCCTGACGACTTGACCGATTTAGTCGCACGGTCGGCAGAGATAGCATTCACGTGCCCGCAGACGCATCGTGCTCTCCGCTCGCTCAAATTGATCCCCTAGAGACAAAAAGAAAGGCGCAAACCAAAAGTGGTTTGCGCCTGACTTACTGAGTATTGATCCAGAAAGCGGTTTAGTCGGACGCTTCCTCGTTTTCGATTTCAGCTAAAAGCCCGTCTACGGCTTTGTCCATGGCCTCGCCACGAACGCCCTTGTAGCGGATCATTCCTTTGGCATCGAGAACATAGATCGTTGGCCATCCACTGACATTCCATTTCGTCGAGATGGGGCCGCTTGTGCTGCCCCCATTCCAAAACGAACGCCAAGTGATGTTCTTCTCGATCAGAGTCTTCTTCAGTTTCTCGCGATCTTTGTCACTGTTAATTCCGATGAGTGCGAAAGGTTTGTTGGCAAGCCTTTTGACGAGCGACCGCTCGTGTGGGTACATAGCCCGGCAAGGCCCTCACCAGTCGCCCCAGAAATCCAACACAACTACTTTCCCAAGATAGTCAGACAACGAGAATTTCACGCCGTCGATATCTTCTGCCGTGATGTCTGGTGACTTTTTACCAATCTGCAAATTCGAGATTTCAAAGACAGCACCTTCCGAAGATGCACCTAAAGTGCTGTTGCGGCGGTATGGCACGTCAGCAAACTCTTGTTGAACACGCTTGAAGTGAGTCAGCGCTTCTTTCATGAGAGTTTCATTGCCTTGAGATTTCAGGAATGCAATTGTTTCTTCACCAGTCGACTTACGCATTCTCTCGAGGCGTTTCTCGTCGGTCGTCGTCATAAGACGGTTCAAAGTAGCAGCACTACCGGAATACCATTTTGCCAAGGCAAAACAGGCTTGTCCTTGATCGGTGCGATTTGTGTTTTGAATCATCACCTGCTGGATAAACTTGAAAGTCTCGATCTTGCGGTCACGGGTCATTCTGAGGCATACCTCACCGACACCGGCCTTAGTCGCAAAGTCTTTGGCAAGAACACCAACAGCCATTTGAACATGGGCACCCCGCGTGTTCGAAGCGATCCACTTGGCCGAGGCGAAGGCACCGTCAGACTTTGGATGATCGGTCATGATCTTCTTCAGGTCTGGGACGATATTATCGGCTTTCGGGCTCTCCGTATCGTAGAGTTTGCGGCGCTCTGCGCTCGACTTAGCTTCCGTAAGCTTAGCCCGGAAAGCGACGACTTTGACTTGGTGGCCAGCTATGACTTTGTCATAGGCAGCAATGGATGGGTCTTGGGCGACAAGCTCGTCTTGAAACGCCATGGCGAATGGCGACATCAGCATCGCGCACATAGCAATGAGGAATCTTGATTTCATGGTAATTCTCCTTGTTTGAAGATCGTGCCACCGATGGTCCCATCTGTCCATGCAGAAGCGCTGAAGCCGGTGAAATACCAACTTCAGCGCTTAAGTCTTGAACTGCCCTATGATCAGTCTTTTTTCTTGTAGTAGGCCGATTCGGCTGGTTTCACAGCGCGGGCAAACCACAAGGGCCGACGTAAAGTCTCGTCAGTTTTCGACTTGGGCATAGGAGAAGCGGCCATCCATTCCTGGAACACTTTGTAGGATTTGTTCACATCGGCAAAAACGTCGCCATAGCGATCGCCTTCTTCGGCCTTCGTGACGGTCACCTTGTGATGCCAACAGTGCATTCCAGAAATCGGATCTGGTTGAGACGAGAAGGTCAGGTTTTGATGCACCCCACCTTCATTCCACCAAATACGTTTCGTATCCGGATCATTGGACTCATAGGGTTCGATATCGCCAGTACGGCGAATCAACCATTGCCCGTCCTTGCCTTGAATGTCGACAGGAACCGAAGCCATTCGATCGCCACCACTTTGACCGTCTTTTTGACGCCAACGTCCCAAGTGATGAGAACAAGCAACAACGCCGGGCCGAATACCTTCGGTCACCCAAGCACGATTCACGAAATAGCCACTGGCTGTCGTGACGCGCAAAAGGTCGCCGGTAATGACACCTAAGCCTTTGGCATCTTCCGTCCCGATCCACACCGGGTTGTTATTCGAGATCTCATAGAGCCACTTGGCGTTATTTGACCTAGTGTGAATGAGCGTTGGAATACGGAACGTTGGCACCAAAGCGAATTCGTTCTTGGAACGATCGATGTTGGATGGGTGAATGTGGCTCTTGATATAGCCCGGCAAGGAATGTTCTTCCAAGCCCCACTCCCGCATCGTTGGCGAAAAGAACTCAAGCTTGCGACTTGGTGTTGGGAAACCAGCGAGAGCTTTACCGTCGATGTCGACGCCAACTGCCTTGCCGTCTTTGATCCAACGATCATCGGCATCTTTTGTGGCCCCATCGGATGAGACGGCATTCTCGTGCGGCGTGTAGACCTCTTGGACCACCTCGAAACAGCCATGCGTTCGCATGTATTCGTAGGGAGTCTGATTTTCTTTCGCTGCGGCTTCTGGCAAGCCCGGAATGCTGTGGTCAAAGATCCACCGATAGTATTCGGCGATCGTGATACGCTCGCCTTCTCGGTAAGGAGACTCGAAATTCTTGCGAATACCAAGGCTGCCATCCGGATCAATCGCCCAAGACAGCGCGATCCAGAATTCGTCTTCTTCCCAAACTTCGCCGGGATTTGTCTCGTAGGTCCACTCTGTTTCTTCGCCACGCATATCGGCGGCGACGCGCAGAACCGGCTGGCGGAAGCTCACCCACTTAGCAGCGTGGGTTTCTTGTGAGACGAGGTCATGACGTTCAGGCGCCAAGCCCATAGGCAAAACATAATCAGCCCACAGCGCCGTTTCATTCCATACTGGCGTCATGGCCGCATGCATACCGACGAGCTTCTCGTCCTTCAGCATCTCGATCCAAGCAAAGCCGTCTGGATTGGTCCAGACCGGATTGTAAACACGCGTGAAGTAGGTGTCGATTTTTCCGCGCCCATCACGAAGAAGGTGCGGTAAGCAGAAACTCAACTCGTGATGCGACAAAGGCCACTCAGGAGGATAGAGCAGCTCGCTCCAAACTTGCTGTGGACTCGGCTTGGTGAACGGTGCAGCGACAAACTTGTTGGTGGCAGCCATGGCTGTTCCACCCTTCGTGCCGACGGATCCGGTCAAGACCGACAAGAATTGAAGGCAACGGGAGACTTGCCAGCCACCGCGATTGCCGGAGGCGGCGTTACGCCAAACGTGAGAAGCGAATGCGCCTTGGGCGGCTCCTATTTCACGACCGACATCTATGATTGTCTTGGCAGGGACGCCGCACTCTTGCTCGACCCACTCAGGGGTGTACTCGGCGTATTGCTCTTTCAAAGCCGAGATAAAACTCTCGAATTCAACAGGCAGATCGCTGCGGCACTCGGTCAAGTAGGTTTTCCAATTGACCCAGCGACGAACAAAATCATGGTCAAACAGATCTTCTTCGAGAAGCAAACGGCAGAAGCCGAGGAGCATGGCAGCCTCGGTGCCCGGATGCGGAGCAATCCAATAATCACTCATTGACGCTGTATTCGACAGGCGAATATCAACGGTGGCGATTTTGGCGCCTTTCATCTTGGCTTCAATGATGCGTTGAGCATGAGGATTGAAGTAGTGACCCGTTTCCAAGTGAGACGAGATCAACAAGATAAACTTGGCGTGGGCGTGGTCAGGAGAAGGGCGATCCATACCAGACCACAGCGCGTAGCCTAACCGAGCGGCTCCGGAACAAACGTTGGTGTGACTGTTATGCCCATCAACGCCCCAGGACTGCAGAACACGGTCCATGTAGCCGTCAGCACCTGGGCGCCCAACGTGATACATGACTTCCGTCAGGCGCTTTTCTTGAATCGCTTTGCGGATGCGACCGGCAAGGGTCTTGATCACTTCATCCCATGTCGTGCGTTCGAACTGGGCTTCGCCCCGAGGACCGACACGCTTCATTGGATAAAGGATGCGGTCCTCGTCTGACACCTGGTTAACCGTGGCCGGCCCCTTGGCGCAGTTACGCCCACGGGATCCTGGGTGATAAGGATTGCCTTCGAGTTTGCGAATCTTGTTGGTTTCCTTGTCGATATAGGCAACAAGTCCGCAAGCCGCTTCGCAGTTGAAACACGTCGTCGGCACCAACTGGTAGTGCTTCTCAACCTTCTTTGGCCAAGATGCCGAATCGTACTCAGTCCAGTCATGCCATTTCTCCGGAGGAGGAAATGATGCGAGTGGAGTGATTTTCCATTCTTCGCCGGATGGCGCTCTTGATGTATCTGGCTTGTTCATGAGTTAGGCACCGCCTGTCCCGCACGGATCCAAGCGCGTTCATAAGAGAATAGACCGACAATTGCGATCACTGCGGCTGTTGCAAGACAGATCATGAGGAATGTGGGCGAATCCACAAAGCTCAAAGATGTCTGCGCCACGATCGCCGACACAAACAGCAAAGTCATTCCGGCCTGTGAAGTAAAGGATGCACGCAGAATACCCTCTGACATGGCTGCGGCTTTTCCGCGCACCAACCGTTGGCGTTCCCAGGAAATGCCCACGGCAGCGGCAATAGCCAGCCAGAAAAAGGCGGTCCCGAGGAAATTGGTGTCAGCTTGTGGCATCAGCATGCCAACCATGGCGCCCATGAGGGCAGCCCGGATGGAGAGCTGAGTGAACAGTCCACCCTCCAGCCACAGGTCTCGACCTTTGCACTGTCCGAAAAGGAAAGCGCTATAGCCGGCTGTCATGACGGCAACTGGCAGGTTGATCCAGCGAAGTTTATCGGCCAAATCGTCTTGGCCGAGGGCGCGGCAGAACAGCGAGCCTGCCGTGAAGATGAAGTAGGCGGTGAGGACCCACGCACCTTTCACCAACCACGACTTGGTATTTGGCTGCAACATGATCTTCCAGAAGCGACCAGGACGCCCTAAGTCAGCAACTAGAAGGTAGTTAGTGATCGCCCAGAAGATGAGTCCGACGATTTCAGGGGCGTAATCTCTCGCCGCTCCATCGGACAAACCAACCATGGCTGCAATCGGAGCCAGGATCATGGCGCCGGCCGCAATGTTCTTAGTCACCAGATAGGACCAGACGTGCCAGCCCCAACGCGGCTTATGGTGCACGTCCAAAGATGTGACCAGATGCTCTGGGACATCGAATCCTGGTGGAACTGCTGGCGGCGGCTCGCGGCGATCAGACCACAGGTAAGCGGTCGGCTCAGCGGCTGATCCCGGTATGAGGGATTCCTCCAAAGCATCGATGTACCAGACTCGAGGCTTGGTGCCTTTCTCGAGTTTTCGCTGGCTCGTCTCTTCGTTGGCGATCAGCCCACCGATCTCAGTGTCTTGGTTATCGGCATCGCCAGAGACAATCGCTTGCTCTGGACATACAACAACGCAGGCAGGCTCAAGACCAAGTTCGGTTCGATGAGCACAATAGTGGCACTTTTCGGCGGTGCCCCTATCTTCGTTGATGTAGATGGCGTCGTAGGGGCACGCTTGCATGCAGCCCGCACAACCAATGCACTGATCGCGATCTAAGTCGACGATTGCATCAGGACGTTTATAGAGAGCGCTCACCGGGCAAATCTCGACACAAGGAGCTTCATCGCAATGATTGCAACGAAGCACTGTGAAGTGTCGCTTGACGTCCGGGTAGGCGCCTTTCTCTGTATACTTGACCCAGGTCCGGAAATCCCCCAAGGGAACTTCGTTCTCTGCTTTACAGGCAACTGTACAGGCGTGACAGCCGATGCATTTGCGCTGATCTATTACAAATCCATATCCCATGATCAGAAAGTGCGCACTGGAGACCAGTTGGTCAATGGTTCCCAGAATGTTCTGCCACGGATTTCGAAAATATGTGAGTCTAACGGCCCTGAATCGCCTAAATCGGGCCAGTGGCCCTTGGCTTGGAGATCGAAGTTGCCGAAGAAAATGCCCAGCCAATTGGCAGATTTGAAGATCCCAAACCTCAAATGGGACTATCTGGCAAAATCTGAGCATTATCCCTTCCAACATGGGTTCGACGGTCAGAGCCTCATCAACGCCTGGTGGCTGATGGAAATCTCATTCCTGAGCTATGTCCAGGATCGAGAATTCGTCAACCGATTCCTCAAAAGAGCCGGATTTGACGGTGCTCTGTCGATCAGTCGGGACAGCAATCATGTTCTCGTTGTGCGTGACGAGACGAAGCTCATCGTTTGTTTTCGCGGGACCCAGATTCGGAGCTTCGACAATCTGCTCACCGATGCCAAATTCGCGTGGGCCGACTTTGATGGCAAGGGCAAGGCCCATCGCGGCTTCGTCCAAGCGCTCGACAGCCTCTGGGACGACTTGGAAAAAGAACTGACCGCTCGCAGCCGAGGGCGAGAAATCTGGTTCACGGGTCATAGTCTGGGTGGTGCCCTGGGCGCCTTGGCAGCGGCAAGATGGGGCCAACCATCGCGTATTTATACCTTTGGTGCCCCACGAATCGGCGACAAAGCTCTGCGGGAGGGCTTTCCGGCCTTCCCCTTCTACCGTTTCGTGAATGACCATGACGTGATCTCCCAACTGCCACCACCGTTGGGTTATCGCCATATCGGCAATCTTTGCCACCTCCGTCGAGACGGGCGAATGGAAGACGGAACGAGGTCATGGGATCTGCTGAAGGACAATCTGACTGATCGCCTTCCTGGCCTCATCAAACAGCTGCGGAGCAAGAAAGGGGCCTGGGAGTCGCTCCTGGGCAACAACTCCTTCTCAGATCATTGCCCACTGAGCTATGCGGTTCGACTCTGGAACTTCATCGAACGGCCGGCAAGCAGTTAGTTTGCCAAAGAGACGATGCGCACCGGTTCGTCATAATAGGCCGCGCCGCCGCCGAGATCGGTCTCCTGAGCTTCGATGAGTGAATTCGGGCAAGCCCCATGGCGGAACATGCCCCCTTTTGGAACGTAGGCCACCTGTGGATGCTGGCCAGCATCGAACACCAAAGTCACATCCATAGCCCCATGCCGGCTTTCCAAGCGAGCTCGGTCACCATCGGCAAAACTCGTGGCAGCATCAGGATGAACACGGACTCGATCCACAATCCCCGCCGGATCAACGGACCACTGAGACGATTGCGCCTTCGGTGATGAAGTTGCAAGCAGGCGCAGAGGATAGTCGGCATCTATGCGCGCTTCTGCAGGACTGGACGTCAAAAGCTGGAACTTGCCACTCTCGGTTTCAAATTTGTGCCCCTCGAAAAGCACCTTCGGTGGAAATGGGCTGCGGCAGGCTGCTTGTTCGAGATCGTCGATCGATAGCCCCGTCGCACGGATTCGCTTGGTCACCCGTTCTTTCCAGCTGCGAATCGAGCCGTCAAAGATAGTGCCCAAATCCAGCCGTTTCGCTAGAGCTTGCACAATGTGCAATTCATGCCACACACCCTCAGGGGAAGCGACAGCAGGCGTCGACGCCCGTAAATAGTGATTACCAAAGGCCCCCATGACATCGTCATCTTCAATGAGCGTCTTTGTGGGTAGCACCAAATCGGCAACATCTGTGGTGTCCGTCGGGTGGGTGTCGACCACGACGACGAAGTCACATTCAGTAAGGGCTTTCTTAGTGCTGCTCGAATCGGGCAACATCGAAACCGGATTGCCAGCCGTAATCCACACAAAGTGAATACCAGGATCCGATGCGGCTAGAATGTCAACGCCGAGGTGTGACTCACGGAGGCGGCGAGGCGGATCTGAAAGCGGCAAGCCAAAGTCGACGTCAAAGGGTGCGCTTCTTCCAAAGAGGAAATTGGCACCACCCCCAGCGACTCCCAAATTTCCGCTCACCGCTGCCAAGGCATCGATGGCTCGAACGGTCGCGGCACCACCTAAGCGCCTGGCCATACCCCATCCGATTTGAAAGGAAGTTGGATGATTCTCGCCAATTTGATCACCAAGTCGGTTAACGAAGTCAGCGGAGACACCAGCTCTCTTCGCCCAATCTTCTGTCTCGAAGCGATGGACCAGAGCTTTGTACACATCGAAGTTGTCGCAGAAGTCAGCCGCGTTCGTGACGATCTTGTCTTGATCAAAAAGCCGGCGCGCTAAACCCATGGCCAGATCAAAATCGCCACCGGGGCGCACCACCTCAAACTCATCACACAGGGTCTTCAGTTTGGTCGACCGGACATCCAAACCGATGAGACGAGCGCCTCCGGCCTGGGCTTTCTTGAGGACAGGCAAGAGATGAACACTCGAGGTGTGGACATCTTTGCCCCAAATCACCACAAGCTTGCTGTTCAAAGTGTCAAAAATGTCATGGCTCTCAGAGATCCCCATATCGGCTTCTTGAGCGGCCTCTCCGGCCCCAGAGCAGATATCGCCCGACTTTTCGGTCACCGGCCCAAACATCGACAAAAGGAGGGATGGAAGCCGCGTCAGCATGCCGAGGGAACCGCCAGATCGGTAGTCCAAGATCGCAGCCGGCCCGAATTCGGCGCGCACCTTCGTCAATTTCGACGCCGCGAGATCGAGGGCAGCATCCCAGGAGATGGGCACTAACTTGCCATCCTGCCTAAACATCGGTTGCGTGAATCGATCGGGTGAATTCTGCCGAACCAAGAACTTCGATGTCCGCTCACAAAGAAACCCGTGAGTGACAGGATCGTCCGGATCGCCGCGCAAGTTGACCGCAACGCCGTCGACGACGTCGACCAGGACACTGCAGGCATCTGGGCAGTCGCGGTTGCATACCGTTCGTTTTGTGATTGTTTCGTTCATGATTGGAGGCTTCCCATGAATGTCATGTGTGGTCTATCATGGCCGAAATTCATCAACGCCGAAAGGCTGGAGGCAAAAGCCACGCATGTCGGACAAACACGATCAATACCTTGCAGATGCAATCCGCATCATTGCTGGCAGCATGGGTCATGAACTGAACAACCAGTTGACGATCATTTTGGGCAATAGTGGGTTAGCCAAGAGAAAATGTCCTGACGCAAAAAACTACGTCAACAACATCGAAACCGCGACTGAAAAGATCATCAGCAAGACACGGCGAGTCACGGCTTTGGCAAGCCGTATGGGCGGAGCTCGTGGCCCAGTCAGCTTGCGGGAGCAAATGGAGTCAGCACTAGCGACCGTTGCCGCCGACACTCCAGGTCCAATCTCAATAGAATCGACAATCGAAGTATCCGCCGAGGTCCAAGTTCGGATGGACCCACTGGGGCTCCCATCAGCTCTCTATTTCTGCGTCTACGCTCTGGGCGGTTCTGGAGGGCAGCCCGTTCAGATTACGGTCCAGGAACACTCCGATGACCAGATTGACATCACCGTCGTTGGTTCGGGAGAAGCACTGAACGAAGAGATCTTGAGCCTTGCACCGTCATCCGCCGAAGACATCCTCTTGGGCGAGAATAGCGTCGGCATTGGCCTCAGTGCATCCAAGGCTTTCACGCATCGATGCCAAGGAACTTTTCATTTGGCCCGCGAGAGCTCAGGCCAAGCGTGCATCACGATGCGTTTGCCTGCGGTCAGGAAACCAACGAGTTTTCGATAAGCACGAGTCGGGCCCTTAGTTCCAAGAGATCAAATCAAAGCGACGGGCATTGCGTTTACCGAGGACTCGGTAAACAACAACAAGCTCTTCTTGACCGTCGCCATTGAAATCACCGTGGAGAACCTCGAGAGGAATATGGACTTCGTCTTTACGAAACGGGAGCACACGATCAGATTTCCGGCCTTGAGTCCATCTTGTTGCTTGTGAGTTTCCAAGACCTTCGATCCACCCGAAGATCCGATCGAGATCCCACTCAGCGTCTTTTTCGTCAAAGAACACTTCTTTGACAAGAACGTCAATGTTCGCACCACTGTCTGGCGCATCACCCTCTCGGCCTTCCCAAATCTCGGCTCTGGTGGTGTCTTTGTCCAAGAGCACGAGGTCTGAACGTTTGTCGCCGTTGACATCAGCAAAGAGCGAAGCCCGAAAACTATCTGCGGCTTCTTCGAATCTTTTAATGAGAGCCTCAGGGTTGCGCATGATCTCGCCCAAGGATGGCAGCTTGATCGTAATCTCGTTCTTCCATTTCGGTTTGCTGGCAAACTCGTTGCCGTCCAGGCTCTCGTACCCAAGCCCTCGCATACTGATATCGATAGAACCGAAGATCCCTGAAATAATCGTGCCAACGGTTGGCACTTCGACGCGCATGACGAGGAGGTCGGCGAAATCGTCGTCGCCGAGATTGGCCAGCCAGATGAAGGTGATGTCGTCTGATGTTTTGAGGATCTTAGTGGGCTTAGTGAATTGCGGCCCATCTTTGGTGCCATGAATCACCCATACTTTGCGGCGGTGAGAAATGACGTAGTCCGGAATCTTATCCTTGTTGAGGTCGCGGATAAGAAGCTTAGCTTTCTCTGTTCCCGCCAATGTTCGACCTGGACGAACCGTCGCTTTCGGACTGGTATCAACAAACTTGTCTAATTCGAGAACGACATCAGGATCAAAGGGAATGGTGCCGTCTTCTTTCTGCCGATGAATACGTGTTTGTGATCCACGCATGATGACAATGTCATCACGCCCATCACCATTCATGTCGCGCACATCGAGATCAGGGACACGAATCGACTGAAAGAATCGATCATCGCCAATGTCCTTGCCGGTGCTTTGATCGACACGAACCTTCACATTCACCCGGGCCGTTTTCCGATAGCCTTCAGCCCCACGCAGCCAAACCTCGCATGAGTCTTGGCCGGGGGCGACTAAGTCGAGAACCTTATCACCGTTCACATCTTGAAGAATGTTGGCGCGACGTGGTCCGCCAACACGCAGACGGAAACGCGCTTTGCGCACGAGACGTTTGCCCTTGGCTAAGAACTGCCCTTTATCATTACGCCCGTAGACGAATAAACCTTTGGGTGTCAAGGCAAAGAGAGACTTGAGATCATCGCTCGGACTCTCTTTTGCCGTGCAGAAGACGCATCGCTCTGCGTCTTCAAGAACCAATTCGCCACTGAATTCAACAAAGCCGCCGGCCGCGGTAGCCCGAAACTGTCGGACTTTGCCACCGACTTCGAAGACGACTAATTCGCCCTGCTTGCCTTGGCCCGACGACAAGACCTCGTAGGCCGAGATTGCGGCATCAGGGGCAAGAGACTGGGCTACCTTCAATTCTACTTGCTGACCAAAACTGGGCGACAGCAAGAAGCAAATAACAGCGAGGATACTGAAGTGATTCTTCATCATTAAAACCTCACCACTGTGACTTGTTTCGACTCGACAACGAGAACCCCGGCGGCCTCTTTCTCAGTCTTTGGAAGCAGAAAGAGATCAGCATCCTTGTCGATCTTGAACGACCAAAGTGGCTTGTCCAACATCTTCAGAGCACCATTTCGCATCTTGCGCAGATAGTGCACATCGAGACGATCGGGCCGCGTCCGAGTTGCCAATTCGGCGATTCCATCGCCGGTTACATCGGGAATGAATTTGGCCAAAAACCCAGACTTGAGCGATTTCAACCCCTCGAGTTTCATCTCGAACGTTTGACGGATGTCAGGGCTCTTAGAGAATCCTCCGCCCTGATTGAAGTAAACGTAGAGTTCAACTTCTGTCTTTTCGCGGGCACTCTCGCGCAGCTTGTCGATAATGTCTTGGCGCAAAGAACCAATGATCAGGTCAGCTTTGCCATCACCATTCACATCGCGAAAATCTGTGGCCCCAGTAAACCCTGCCAAGACCAACAACTGGCTCGGGATCCCCTTAGCACCAAACAAGGGCGAAGACTTTGTCGTCATTTTCGAGCCTTGTTGGAAGACTAAGATTTGAGTGCGCGGAGTCTCAGAGCGTTGATCGCCGGCGATCATCACCGAGTCAATTTTCTTGTCACCATTCAAATCAATGAAATGACTGCTGTAAGCAATGTCGATCAGGCGGGAACGATCGGCAACCACCGGCACTTCGTATTCTTCATCAGGTTCAGGCTTTGTCCTGCTGCCGACATTCCTCCACAAGAACAGCTTGTGACTGCCGCGGGCTAAGAGATCTAAGGCGCCATCCCCATCAAAATCGACCAACCGAGGACGCCAGTTCCACTCGGTTGTTTGAACCAAATTGCGACGAAGTACCTTGCCGCTTCGTGCCGTTTCAAATTCAGGAAGACGAAAACGAATCGAGGCAGACCTCTTGGTCATCGTCAAGGCACCCTGAGTGTTAACGGCGTCGGCTGACCCTGCGGGCGGCAAGAGCAAATTGCCCTGATGAGAATAGGCGCCGTTCGCGCCATGAATAAAGACGCCATAACCCTGGTCCATCGGAATCAAGAAGTCGATCTTGCCATCGCCATTCAGATCGCGAGCTGCTTCAGGAAGATGAATCATCCGGCCTGAACGAGAGAGTTGCATCATGAAGGGGCACCGAAACAAAGAGACCCATTCTTTGCGACCCGTTTCTTCTGGTACCCAAGCAACCGCACGCGCCCCACTAAAGAGGACAACCTCAAGTCCTGGTCTTGCCAAGACATCGGCAACCAAAAAGGCAGTGAAGTCTTTGTGGATGGTCAGCTGGTGATCGGCTTCTGCCTTAAACCCGCCATTCTCTTGGCGGAAGTGAACCCGCAAGAACCTTTCGTCATCCTTCACCGCGTTGCGCGTCGTGACCACGAGATCGAGCCGGCCATCGCGATTAATATCGGCAGCGGCCACGCCGGATGCTTTGTGATCTTGGGGAATCTGCACCCCTGCGACATCAGACGGCAGCTTCTGAGCCGTGCCCGTAACGGCAAATAGTAGGACTAAGGTACAAATCTTCATTAAGAATCAACCTCTTCAAGTTCATCGGAATCGCCGCCACTAAAGGTAATAAACCAGAGAATGGTCATTTCCCAAGCAGCCGCAGTTTCTTCGAGACCAAACAGACCAAAGAGGAGAGAAGTGTCGCTCACTTCACCTTTGGATTCGTGACTAAACAAAAGCGGGATACTGAATCGTTCAAACTCAGTCGCCCGAGCTGTCAACAAGACCTCGACTTCAAGTCTCTCGTTGCCCCTTTGGATCACCAGATCCATCTTGTCCCCTTCTTCCTTGGCCTGAATCGACTCAAGAAGAACCTGGGGGTGAGCAACAGGGACGCCGTCGGCTTCGACGATGACGTCTTTGAATTGTACGCCGGCGTAACGCCAAGGGCTAGCTTTCGATAAGCCAATCACAACAGCGCCCGCTCCAGGACCGAGCCCTGCCCCCCGTGATTCAACTTCTGTCGCCGTCCGTAGGACGAGTCCTACTTTTTGCGCTTCGCGGAAGTTCGTGGTCCTGCTTCGTGCGGCGGGAGCAACGCGCGCTTCCAATATAATCGTCGTTTCGAAATCTTGCCCTGCCCGATCAAGGAGGAGGCGAACAGTCGTTCCGGGTGGTGTCGACAACTCGAATTGACGCCACTCACTGGGCCAGGACAACTCAAGAGTTTCACCGCCCGCAGGAGTCGCTTCGACAAGAATATCACCTTCCTTGATCTTCGCCTCTGCGCCAGGGGAGTTCTCGACAACCACCTCGACGGTGACACCATTGCCACCCTCTTCGTCGAACATGTCTTCGACGGATTCAGCTGCCTCTTTGACGTAGATGCCAGAAAACGAACCTCTTTCGAGTTTCAGACGCGCTGCTTCATCATCTGGTTCATCTTGAAGATCAAGAGGAGCTTCCATGTCAGCCAACGGGGGCGACTCTTTAGCAAGCTTGGGCTTCAGGCTAGAACACGACGTCATGACAACAAGTGCCAAGGCGATAAGAATAGACTGCAAACGAGAAGTGATCATTCAACGTTTCTCCTGGACCGAACGATTCGAACCATGAAATTAACGAATCTGCCCAACAGGGCCAGATCGAATTTTAGCGGACGTCTCTTTTCGAAAGAGCGAAGAGTGCAACAAGGACAGCGACAAAGCACCATGGTGCCAAAGGCCACTGTGAAATCGACTCGGTGACGTTACTTACGCCTGTGACCGTATCTTCATAGTGCAAAAGGAATGACGTATCGCCGAGCTTAGATGGCAAGTGAGCAGCGGGCAACCAACGCTCATCAGCCCGATCCGGAAGGATCGATCGCAACAAGTCTAATCCGAATACGCCACCAATCGCGAAAGTAAGAGCTGTGGTCGAATTCCGGGCCAGAGATCCGGCCGCAAATCCGATGAGAGAATAAGTAAGCATGGGCACCAAGCCCGACTTCAAAGCAGTCGACAATGCTTGCTCGAGGTCTTCCAGCTTGACGAGCGAATAGACTTCGTTGTTGGGCAAAATTTCAACGAGTGCTTCGTAATCGAAGTAGTAGCCAGACACCAACGCCACAAACCACATGAGCAAGGCGTAGATACCAACGGCACATAGGAGCAGAGTCAAGATCTTGCCCAGAGCCAACGTCCAGCGACGAACTGGTCGCAACAAGGCATTGCGCAAAGTTCCGCGATCGAGTTCAGCAGCAAGCGATTGACTTGCGATGCCGCAGAAGACGAGGGACGCAAACAGGAGCGATGTGCGAAGTCCCCATGCGATGCCTTCATAAGCCGTCACATCGGTCGTGCTCATGAGGCCTTCACTAGCAACTTTCGCGGCCGCATCTTCGGCGAGAATGAATCGAGATCGCACGTCCCAGAAGGCCACCAGGAACGGCAGACTCAAAGCCACAAAGAAAGACTTGCGCGAGGTAAGTCGTTGCCACTCGTAGCGCATCGCTCGAAAGAGCTCGCCACCCGGCGCCAAACGCGCGGCTGGGCTTTCTTCTTTGCGCTCCGGGTGATCAGCAGGTGCTTCCTTAGGTCTTTGGAGCTCGAGATAAATCTCTTCTAATGACGGCGCTTTGCGGGCAAAAGACTCAAGTCCCACACCGCCTTCGATGAGAGACTTGGTGACGGTGGCAGGAGTAATGTCGCCGACATCAACAACGAGCCGCCGGTTATTTTCTTCCAACACCGACAAATCGAGCTGCTTCAGCACCGTTTTTGCAGCGGCTTCATCTGCCGTCGCGAATTCGTAAAGAGGACGGCCACTGAAGAGAATCTTCTGGGCATCGTCTTCCAAGATGACTTCGCCCTTCTTGAGAACAGCGATGCGATTGCAGATTTCAGAGACTTCGTGAAGCTGATGACTCGAAAGCAGAACGGTCATGCCTTCGTCTTTGGTCAGTCGCAGCAAAAGGCGGCGCATGTCAGCCAAACCTTCTGGGTCGAGTCCGTTGCCAGGTTCATCAAGGAGGAGATAGCGTGGCTTGCCGAGCATCGCCTGCGCAATGCCAAGCCTCTGCCTCATGCCCTGGGAGTAACCGCCAACCGCGAGATCCATCACATGGCCGAGGCCGACCATGTCCATGAGTTCGTCGCATTCACTTTTGACTTCTTTGGCATTCACACCCTGGAGCTTGGCCAAAAGCCTGAGATTCTTGGGGCCACTCCAATAGTCGAAGAAGCCCGGGCGTTCGATGAGTCCACCCATTCGGGCGCGGACTTCCAGAGGATTCTTGGAGGCCTCGTAGCCATCAACAATCACCCGCCCGGTCTGGGGGCGAATTAAGCCCAAGGCGATGCGCATGGCAGTCGTCTTGCCGGCACCATTGTGGCCAATGAATCCGTAGCAGTCCCCGGCTCGAATTTCGAGATTGACGCCTGAGAGTGCTGGCCGGGTCCCGTAAGAATGATCGACGTCAATGAGTTGTAGCGACATGGTCTGGAATTCGTCCCCGTACTGTTTCCGCCGCCATCCCGCACCCGTCGGTTTCGGTCAAAAGGCGGCCATCACTCCGCCCCTCACAGATAGGATTAACCGATACGAACGGCACCTGCCACCCCCAAACCCTCAAGTTTCGGGCGACGTTTCTCGTCCGATGTTGTTGGCACTAGAGATCAATTTGCCGATCAAAAACCATGGCCCGATCGGCTCGATCGTTCAAACTGGTCAGAAAAGTCCCCAGGTTGGGCTTCGGTTTGCCCTGATAAATCCTGGTTCCTTCCAGATAGACCTCAATATCCTTCTTCACGTCGATCATACTCGGATTCAACATGATTGTGATGCCTTCGGCGTCGTTTCTCGTCCCTTCGACCTCCAAATCGATTCGGTTGCCCGCCCGGGTTGCGCGAATGATCTGCCTGTCGACGGCGTCCGGGCACCGCAGCCAGTAGAAGGCTTGCTTATTATAGCGCGCCACAAGATCGCCCGTGGCTCGCCGTGGATGAGGCCGAGTGGCCACTTCCCAAACAACCTTCTTAGGAAACTTGTTACGCCGCTCATTTGCCAGGTAGCGAATGCCATTGCTGGGTTCGCCTGGTGCCATCGCATGAGCTAAGCCAGGATAGGTCTTAAAATTGATCTTGCCGTAGCCGCCTTTGTCTTCTTCCCGAAGCTCTTGGAGCATGTCAGCCACAAACAAATAGGTCCCAGGCATGCAGTTCTTGTCGCTGAGGCCGATGAAATACCACATAGCGAGGTTGCGTACATTCGGGACCATGCCGTGTTGGACATCTTTGATCTGTTCTTTTCGCGGCAATTGGCTTTTCGGGCGCGCCATGAGAACACCGGCGCAAGGCATCGAACCAGCCAGTAAGTCGGGATGACGGCCTGCCATGAACCAACTGCCGGTTCCCCCCATCGAGAAACCCATGGTGTAAACGCGATCGGGATCGATCTGATACTTACACTTGGCAATTTCGATCATGCTGAGAATGAAGCGCTCGCCGTGTACGGTGTTCCAGGTGTCATGCACCAGGCGGATCCCCTGAGGGTACATGCCCATGGCCCCCTTCATGGACCACGTGCCGGCCGGCTCACTGGCGCTTCCCGCTCCTTCTCCACCACCATGGAGTCCAACCACGAGCGCCTTCTTCGAGCTGCCCTTGATGAAGAACCAAGCATCGCCGTAAGGAGTCTTCAGGATGCCTCTGTTGCCCGATTTCTTGTCGAATCTGGCGCCGTACTTCTTGGTTGGCTTCCAGAAGATTTTGGTCAAGGCTTCCAAGGAGCCCTCTGGTGTCGGGCCCCATTCTTGCGCGGCTTTGAAAATTGCTGCCTTCTCTTGGTCATCCCAACTCTTGAAGTAATGGATGGGGCGAGCCTTCCAGAACCGCAAAGCTAAACCTGCGAGCTCTTTCTGAGCACTTTTGTCCAAAACACGTGCTTGTTTCTGGGACGAAGCCGGCGAAGCCACGACCACCAAAACACTCAGCACCAAGATCATATGACGCATGCAAAGACTCCTCTGCCCGGACCGAAGCACACCGGTTAACACGGATCCAGAATTTTTGCGTAAACTGCCGGGACCATGTTGTCCTCTGTCGCAAAAAAAGTTCTTACCGGCACAGCCGTTCTGCTGGTCATCGGCATCGCAACGTGGGCCGCTGATTTCCGACTTGCCTTGGATGGCAACGATAGCACATCCATGGTTCTTTTGGCCGATGATTGGGCCATCTATGGCGACTTAATTTGGGGCGAAACCCGCTCCGAGAGCACCAAGATCAGGGAGATCTTCCTGGAAAGCTGGGAAGGAAGACCCCTTCGAGCCATTGAATACGTCATGCTTGCCGCGAGTTATCAGATTTTGGGTTTTCACGGTGGATTTTGGCTGCAAATGGCCATTCTCACCCTCTCTGGGGCCCTATTCGCCTCTTTGTTGAAGCGGCAGCTTCCTGGGCATCTAGCGATCCTGGGAGGTCTCCTCGTGGTATTGCACCCCGCCGACACCACCCATATCTGGTTAGCCACGATGATGGCCAAGCTCGGTTTGGTTTATGCCCTCTTAGCTCTCCATCTATTCGTACGCGAGAAATTCAAGCTGTCCGCTGTCTTGCTGATTGCAAGTTTCATGAGCTACGAGATCGCCCCCCTGATTTTTGCCCTCGCCCCCTTTGTTGCTGATGGCGGCTCAAAAAAGAGCACCAAAACAGGCATCATCGTGTTTGGCGTCAGCCTCAGCCTTTACCTCGCCTGGCGGTTCTTCGTTTTCGTCGAAGCATCACCGGATATCCGATTTCTTCTTTTTCGCGCAGACGATACTTGGAGCCTGTGGGCGTATTTGACGCCTTTCGCCACCACCATGCGCGACCTTCTTGTAGTTACAACGACGCTAACGCCACTGATGCCACCTTTAGGCGCTGTATTGATGACACTTGCTGTGGCTGCGGCCCTGGCTCTTGTCTCGCTCAAGTGGACTGTGCCAAAGATCGCCAAAGGCGGAGTCTCGCGCGCTTTTATTTGGGGGCTCATCGGCATCGCCGCTGGGGCCGCCCTTAGTTTCCGAGCGGCCCCAAACGCATCCCTGGGGATTGCCTCAAGGCACAATATTGCCTCTGTTTTCGGAGCTGCCTTGACCTTTGTTGCCATCGTCCAGGGTCTCCAGAACTTAGGACCACGGCGACTCGGTCAGTTTCTATCGATCTTTCTTGGGGTCGTTCTCATTGGGATTTTCGGACAGCAACGCTCGGCAATTCAGCAGGGGTATTTGGATGCCGGGAACTTCCAACGTCGGTTAGTGCATGAGTCGTTTAGCGCTATCGGTGCGGTCCAACCTCACACCTTGATCGTCTTAGAACATCCCCGGAGTGATTGGCACGAACCATTTGAGGTGATGCCGCCGATCATCACCGGGCAGGCCTATGAGATTGAAGCTATTTGCGAACTTGTCTACGACAAGAGCGTCGTTGGCTTGTGCATGCAGAGCCCATCAGACGACAAGTCGGCCAAAACCACCACAGCTCATGCGATTTTTGCCGAAAAAGACAACTTCCATGAGATTGTCCACTATGACTTTGCCACCAAGAAAGTCACTTGGGTCAGGCGCTCGCAGAAGGCCAAACCAGAGCAGCCTATTGTGCCGCATGGCCCCGCTTGGCGTTACTGCTTGGGCCGATAGATGTGAAGTGATTCGATGTAGGGTGGCAATCTTATCGGGTCCGTGCTTAGTTCGTAATTCTTGAGAATCGCCAGAAGCGTTTCCTTAGTGAACATGGCTCCAAACTGACGACTCTCCCGGCCGATTTGTGTCTCGTTTTCAAGCAGGATCGGCAGCACAACCCTGGCGAACGTCTTGTTCTCAATCATCCGCACCAGCAAAGTGTCACGCCAAAGCCCACGACGCTTCAGGTCGGGCATGAGGAAAGGATGGTAAATCACATCTTTCCCGGCGAGGACAGGCAAGCTCATGTCCTGGGATAAAATTGGCCCATCTAGTTGCGCAATCTTAGCGATCACCGCCTCAAGCCCCTTGGCAGTTTCGGCACTCGGAACGGCATATTCCCGATGGTATGGAGGCTCCATTGGAACATCTGGAATACCCAACAAGAGGCCGAGGAAGACGACAATCATGCCAACCATGATTGGCACCCGACGCATCAGATTCTTGCCATAGTGAAGAGTCGGCATGGCGATGAGATCGGCAACCAGGAGCCCCAAAGTCATGGCGACGCTGGCGTAGAACTCAAGATAGTAATTAGAATTCGACCCCGACTTTCCCGTCATCAGCAAACCTAAGGCGGTCAACCAAAGATAGTGCCCTAAGACCAAACGCGGCGTTCTTCCTTTTTGGCGATACTCACTGAGAAACACCGACCACGAAAGCACCAGAGCCAGGACTGCCATGACAATGGCCTGCCCAATTTCCTGCCATACACGTCCAACATGAAACTTGCAGAGCTCCATGGACCAGGCCGTTTGATTGGCTTGAATGAGATGCTTCCACATTTCGCCATCGGTTTGCCACAACCCCACGGCAAAGAGAATGCCACCGGCCACAGCCATGCAACACGAGAACCTCACGACCCGCCGACGACGGTGATTGAGGCAACCGAGAACGAGCGCAAGAGGAGCCATCACGAGAGAGTGTTTGGTGCAGATCGCGGCCAGAAACAGGATACCGGCGATGATCACTGGCCAAGTCTTGCGCCGCCCAGCCATGGCAACAAAGGCCAACCCTGAGATCGTCAGACATAAGCCAAGCATGTCGACCCGCATGAGAGTGCCCCAATGAAGGACATGCGGCATCTTGCCAAAGTAGAGCCCAGCGAGAATCCCCGCCAGACAATCAGCCAGGCTCGGTTTGCCAATCCCACCACGGCGAGCCCCCATGACGACCAGGGCCAGCATCACCATCGAAACCAGGTAGGCGCCAAAACTCAGACTTCTGCCAAAGGACAAGGCATCCAGAGCATTGTCCGCCTGATTCGCCACGACCGAGGTGTACAACGGTGGATAGTTATTGACGACCCAGGGCAAATCCTCGAAGGGGCTGTAAAGGGGGTTTCCTTGATCGGCCGTGCGCCACAAGCCAAGCATCAGCCCTTCGCCGTGATCGATTTGGTGGGGATAGTCGAATCGAGGCCAGATTTTGTCCTGGATGGACTCATTGAGCTTGAGGCCAGCGAAGACCACCCAAATAGCCAAGATCCCACACATGATCCAGCGAAATGGCTGTCGCCTGCGGA
>JBLINQ010000022.1:0-41520 GCA_047639315.1 Planctomycetota bacterium | reverse complement strand
GTGCCGTGACTCCCTTGGTGGTCGGCCCATCAGGTAAGAGCGATGGGACCAGAGAATAACCAAGTCCGGCTTCAACAAACGCCAGGATGCTGTCAGCGGATCCCGCACGCAGGACTCTTTCTGGCTGAATCCCGAAAGATCTGAGCGCCTCCATTTGCATGGCCTGGGGCAACATATCGCGGTGGTAAGCGATGAACGTCTCCTCAGCAAAATCACGAATTGAGAAACGGCTGCGACTGGAGATCGGATGTTGAGTTGGCACGACCAGGTAAGGGCGAAGCTTGGCCACCATCACGGCAGCCACGTCATCGGGCACCTCGGGCAAATGGCAAAGCAAGACATCGGCATCGCCGTTTTGCAAGTCACGCACATTCGGATTGCGCATCTCATTCAAGTCGAGACGCGCCCCTGGCCGTTTCTTCAGGACCCGCTTGACCCAATCTGGCAGCAGTTGCCTGACCAAGAGAGTCTCTGCGTGGATGACGAGTTCGCCAGCGACCTCCCCTGACTTGATTGCCCGGACAACGCTCGGCATGCGCTCATAGAACGGGGCGGCGAAGTTGTAGAGCGCTCGGCCCGCCGCCGTCAGCTTCAAGTTGTTTTTGTTGATGCGTTCGAAGAGCAACATTCCCAATTCGGTTTCAAGCTTTTTGACCTGTTGATGGACCGCAGGTTGCGTAATCGGGTACGGGAAGGCGCGGGCGGCGCTGGCGTAGCCTTTTGTCTTCGCGACCCAATAAAACCCCTCAAGGCGGTGGATTTGAATCATGGGGATGTTCTTTCCATTTGCTGATGATCGATGAGCGCTTTGGTCGGGCGCTACCTTATCTTTTCATCTATGATCTGGCAGGTGATCGACACGTTGATTGCCAGAGCCTTCTTTGACGTGCGGCACCATCCTCGCATCAAATGAAGATAAATGCCAAACCGTCATCCCCATGAGCGGGTTGATGACGCCTTGATGAGAAGGGAAGTCGATTGGAATTCACACCATTCGGACTGGACCACTTTCTGGTTGTAGCTTGCTCTTGCCTCGGGTGGTTCACTCTTGTGCGCGCTGGTCGGGGCAAAGCCGCAGATCCTCAGTTCTATTGGGCACGACTCGCGCTCGCCGCCACGATTCTATGGGCCAGTACCTTCTGGACGTTCTTCAAGTTATTGCCAGAGCACTTTAATCCTGATTCTGCGTTTCCGCTCCACATGTGTGATTTCGCTTGGATGGCTGCAACGGCGTCACTCGTCGTATCGGAGAATCGTCGCGCACTCGTTCATGAGCTCGTTTTCTTTTGGGGTCTTGGACTGTCGACCCAAGCCTTTGTGCAACCCACATTGAGTGACGGCGCTCAGACCATCGATTTCTGGTTGTTCTGGATCCCTCACTGGCAGATTGTGGCCGTGGGGCTCCTGAATTACTTCGCCTTCGGCTTTCGTCCCACTCGACAGGGATTTCTGCGTGCCAGTGTTGTGACGGTTATTCTCGGGATGGTCGTGACGTGCATCAATATCATGCACGACACGCCTTATTGTTTCACTGGTCGTGGAACACCGGATAATCCAACGGTAGTCGATTTTCTGGGACCGTGGCCCTGGCGGATACCGATTCTGTTCGTCATCGTCATCGCTTGGTTTGCGTTGTTAACAAAGATCTTCAGGCGCAAAGAATCGTCATAGAGGTCGTGATAAAGATTTTAATTTGGAGCCTGCCATGTGCGGTCGATTTACCCTGCAGAACCCGTCCGACGTTCTTGCCGACTTGTTCGAGCTCGACGAAGTTCCTGAACTCATACCTCGCTTCAACATTGCTCCGACTCAAATGGTCGCAGCGATCCGCAATGGCATGAGCGATGAACCACGCGAATTGGCGATGCTTCGTTGGGGACTCATCCCATTCTTTGCCAAGGACATGAAGATAGGGGCGCGCATGATCAACTCCAGGAGCGAGACGGCCTCGTCCAAGCCATCGTTTCGCACTGCCTTCAAACGGCGGCGTTGTTTGATTCCTGCCGATGGATTCTACGAATGGCGCAAAGCGGGGACCGAGAAGTTCCCGTTTCACATCCACATGGCAGAAAACAAGGTCTTTGCCATGGCTGGTTTGTATGAGCGCTGGCAATCACCAGACGGCAACACGGTCGAAAGTTGCACAGTGCTAACCACCGAACCCAACGACGTAATGAAATCGATCCACGATCGCATGCCCGTTATCTTAGCGCCGGAAGATTGGGACTTGTGGTTGGACAATGGCATCGAGTCGGCCGATTTGATCCAGCCGCTTCTGGCCCCCTGGGAAGGAGAGCCGCTCATTCCTGATGCGGTTAGCAAGTTTGTGAACAATGCGCGGAATGAGGGGCCTTCCTGCCTGGACCGGCTTACTGACTAACGCGTTCCAAAAACTGGCGCAGCGCATCCAATTCGTTGAGATAGTCGCGCAAGGCGCCAATGAGTTTGCTGGCACCATCTTGAGCCGCCTTCTTATCCTTCATTGCCAAGGGCCCGCTGATCGTGGGTAAGTCCATGGTGCCGTAACCATGATCTGGATCTGGGGCAAAGAGCGAGTGGCGATACCACGGGCGGGACGGCAAACCGCCTGCGATCAGGAGTTTTCGTCCGGCTCGAAAAATGCGACCGTTGATAGCCAAGCGAGATTCGAGGCTAATCGGTTGCTCCGAAACCTTCGCGAGCTCGTCATTGATCGTCGCACCCAAAGCCACCATGCTTTGTGCCAATTCTCCTAATTCACTGAGATCCAGATTGCTGTGCTTTTTCTCCATTCGTTCCTTGGTGCCAACCAAGTACTCGCCTAATCTTGAAAAATCGAAGGGTAATGTTCGGGCACTTGCCAGACGATTAACCATCGTCGCAATAACTTCAGCGACTTTCTTGTGGTGCTTAAAGCCCGGATCGCCAAAGCGTTTCATATAGACGTAGGTGTCGTAGCCGGAGTGATAGACTCCATAGGGGCCGCTGCTTGAAACGTCGAGGCAGTCAATTCCCAGATGATCGAGAAATACGGTGTAATCGCTACCACTCCCAAGCACGCCAAATGGGATATTGCCGTCTGCTTGTCGCATTGTGTCTGCAAGTGTTTTGCCCTGCAGCGGATCAGCAATGCTACTGAGAACATCTTCACAGAAGTTGTACAGAGTTGGGACACCTGCGATTCTAAGGTCTGGTCCCGAGACAGCTGCGTCAACATTGAGATAAGCAACACAATCGCGTGTGAGTTCCTCCGCAAACTGTTCGCCATATTCCGTTGAACCGATCATGCCGAATTCTTCGGCGTCCCAGAATGCAAAGCGAATAGTGCGGTCAAGCCCTTGGCCATTGGCATTGGCGTCAGCCAACACTCGAGCAGCCTCCAAAAGAGCAGCGGTTCCACTCCCCGGATCAACAGCACCGTGAACCCAAGCATCACGATGATTGCCGATGATGATCACTTCGTCAGGGCACCGAAGACCTGTCAAGCTTGCTGTGATGTTTTCGATTTGGCGAAGGCTGTAGTCCATCTCCAGGTACATCCGTACCTGCACTTTTTGTTCATTGCCCAAGTGGTAGGTGATGGGGACTCCGCCTTGCCATCCGTCGGGTACCGACTTGCCACCCATGTTTTCCAAGAGTGGCCGCGCATCCGCTTGCGACAAGCATGTCGTCGGCAGGTTGGGCAATGATTTCATCTGGTCAAAATCCAGCTGCTCGGAGCCGGGTAAGCTTGGCTTCCCCGGGGTGCCAGGGTCGCCGGGGTAAGCGGAGATATCGAGAATGCTACCTCGCTCGACCGCTGTTGCGGGACGGAACTTTCCATGGGGGTAAGCATCGCCCTGAACGAATCCATCATCAGCAGGGTCGGAATAGAGGATCATGCCAACGGCCCCAAACTCTGTGGCGAGCTTGACCTTGGTGCCGCGGAAAATGTGTCCGTAACGAGCCATGGCGATCTTGCCCCGGCAATCGATTCCCATGGCAGCAAGGCGTTCGAAATCTTCTCTACGGCCATAATTGACATAGATAACGGGAGCTGTGAGGTCGCAGTCTGGACTATAGGCATTGTAAGGGAAGACCGATCGTGCCTGGGTATCCAAATCAAGCTCCAATGGTTCTTCCCGCAAAGATGCGGAGAAGGCAGCTGGCTCAACCATCTCGACCTGGACTTGGATGGGATAAGGGAGGAGCACCTCGTACTTGTGGCGTTTCACCTGGTACCCAAAGCGACGAAGCGTATTGACCAAGTATTCGGCAAGCTGTGCGTTGCGCTTGCTCCCAGCGACATGGGGTGCCTTGGTCAGCTCCTTTAAGAACTCTTCGCACCCACTGGCAGTGATATTCTTGCGCAAGAGTTCTTCGATCTGCCGATTTTGGAAGCGGGAGCCCGGATTCTCCGTTGTCACAGCAACGGCGGCCTCCGTCTCCAGCTCCGATTCTTGTTCCAGAATCGAGCTTTCTTCCTCCTTCGTCGCCGTTTCCGGGATCTTGACCTCTTCTTTTGTGGTGCTGCACCCAGAGAGAATCAAAAAAGAGAGAATAAATATGCAGAGAGATATCTTGGGCATGGTCATTTCTTCCTATAGGGGCCGCAAGATAGGACGACTTTCGCGGCACGTCCACTGTATCCCTTTGGAAACTAAAAGAGAGATAGCAGGAGAATGGGGAGCCGGGGAGATTTGGACCTGGCGAACTCGCTTTTTGACCAGAAAAAACGACCGTCAAGGCAAAAAGAAACCCCCGGGGAATTGGCAAGCCGGGGGTTTCAGTTCGGACTTCGAAGGGTTTTACGGGACCATTCTCGAGTTGTCCGAAACTATTCGATTGTTACTTGGCGGTAACGTTTTCTTGCGAAGTCGTGTTTTCCGCGTTCCCACCAGGTTTTCCGTTGTATTCGACTACTTTTCCACAGCTTTTAAGTTACTGCAAAGGCCCGAATGAACGGTTTCCAAACCGATGAAACGTGGACATGAGGTCAATTTCCGCTCTCGAGCCTGTATTCGTCTCCTCCTGAAGATGGGGGGATGGAAAGACAAGCTCGAAACATGATGGACCGATGCCAAGTCGGTTGGATTATAGTCCATCGACCATCTCGGTCAACACTCTTGCATCAGCATACTTCTTTTTCACAAAACTCTTGTCTATCTTGTATCGAAATCTGTAAGTCGTTTTATTCATTGATGTTAAGTCCGAATGTGAGAGGAGCAGGCTGGGTTTTGATCCGAACGCTCGCAGCGCTCAAGAGGGTTGCAAGGTTATTGGCTGGCGCTGTTTGGGACATCCGTTCAAATGGGATGTGGCGGCCGCTGCGGACCGCAAAAAATGATCCAGAATTATTCGGATTGCCCTCTTACGAGATCGAATCAGAGGCATCATTCAGTATTCATTGGCGAACCATTGATTCTTCTTGGCGAAGAAGAAGGTGCGTGGGGAATTCTTGTCATTCAAAATCCAACAAAGCACGTCGCAATCGAATCAAAAGCAAAAAAGTGCTCTTTGGCGTTACCGATTTCGGACATCTTTCGTGCGCGGTAATTTAAAGATCAAAGCTCTGAATGGGGGCAGTGATGTGATGATAGATGACATGCGTTCCGGTTGAGTTCGGCGATTCGGAATGGGCTTACGTACGCCTACAAGATCATCGATGACAAACGCGGCTGGAAGGAGCACCTCAATGTCAATTGTCTTCAGTGCGGCGAGTTCTTTTGCTGTCATTTTGAACGCGGATTGACGCCAGTTTCGAATGACGGCGATATAATGTGCATCTGCATCTTCACGATGATGAATGCGAATTGGAGGTATGTTGTCACCTTGCACTCTCACTTCGGCAAAGGGGCGAATGCCACTGGCTCGAAACACACCCCTAAGTTCATCCAATAAGGGCACGCGTTCATTTAAGCGTCGTGTGCTCAAGTAGTTGTAAGTCAAAAGGTTTAGATAGACCGTGCGTCCATTCTCACCATGACGATTGACGATCATGCACGGTGAATTTTCTAACCGAAGTGTCGACGCGACGCCTTTGTCAAGCTTGATGCCGCTTTCTGCAAAGCGCAGGACATTGCGACGAAGGAGAGCGGGTTTATCGAAGTGATTCTGTCGCAGACGGACAATTCGGTTTGACCGCGTGATCCCGAAGAGATTGTCTAATCCGTCGTCCTTCTCGTTGATGGCCTTTAACTTCTCATCGAATAACGCGCATTGGCAGTCTGCAATGACGGTTTTGGTACGGGCGAATTGGCGGATGGTCTGTATGGCCAATTTCGATAGAGCAATTGTTCGTGGAAGTACGATTGCCTGAAACTGTGAGAGGTCTATTCGGCCTAAGTCACGGGCTGGAATGTGAACGTACTCAAGGTGCAAATCTTCCAGTAGCTTTTGCCATGACTCTCGGGTCACGTCTTGGCTGCTGTGATTGCGCTCATAGGAGGCCTTTCGATCGATCCAAGACGAGCCGCCATGCTGTCCATCTAACAGCCAATGAGCCTTATTCGAGGCTGCTGACTCAACAATGGCAATCTTCGCTTGAGCGGGCTTTGCGGCCATCCAGGCCGCCATTGACGTATCATCGAGTTGTTTGAGAGTGGGGCTAAAAGACTTGGCCCAAGGAGTTGGCGTGAGTGTCTTTGTCCCCTCGAGGCAGTCACGAGAAGACCACAAGATGACGCCATGATCTCCTCTCAGGAAGTAATCCCAAAGCTCGTGGATATTCGCTTCGGGGTGGCGTTCATCACGAAACAATGTCCTTAGAATAATCGTGCCATCCTTGGCAAAAGAGCGGACCAATTCGCGTGATCCACCGTCATCATAAGGTTCGACAAAGTCGACAACCTCCAAGACCCGGGACCAATCCAAACCGCTAAATGGACTTGGGGAACTTCCACCAGTGAAACCAATTGGGATCGTCTTGCCGACACGGTCTTGAGTATGACGCACGAGATCCTTGAGCAGAGCGGCATACTGTTTCTCAATAAACTCGCGGTGTTCGGCCCACGGGGCGAAATTCCATTTGTAGTTGTCTTGAATGAAGGCGCGTCGCCTGGCTTCTGCCGTCGTTAAGGGAATAACTGCGTCGAAATTCTTGACCTGCTTCGTTTCCCAGGCATCTGCCAATTTCTTTGTACTTATGTAGCGTGTTTTTAGCTCCTCGCGAAAAGCCTTGAGGCAAAGCGCGGAAAATCCAAATTCAACAGGGATGTTCCGTCTGCCAAAAGAGATCTCGTCGTCGAGAGACAATCCAAATGGGTGTGTTGAGGCTCGGCGTTTTCTGAATGGAGTGACGACCTGATCAATGCGTAACTTCATCGCATCGATAACTGACGGTTCAAATAAGTCGACAGGGCGCGCTCT
This sequence comes from Planctomycetota bacterium, assembly GCA_047639315.1. Taxonomy (GTDB): domain Bacteria; phylum Planctomycetota; family DRQF01; genus S139-23. The sequence continues at coordinate 34,194 of JBLINQ010000022.1, read as the reverse complement.
GCCACCAAGCAAGCGATCTTCTCGCCATAACTGGTAAGTTTCTTTCCACTTTGCATCATCAAGATAAAGCCATCCTTTACCGGCAACATGGTCGACATAGAATGGGCGGGCCGTGTTCAAGTGAAGTTCACTGGAGCTTGTCCCAGCTACGTTTGTGCCAGTGATGCCCAGCTGATCGAGTGCCGTAAAAAGCTCTGGGGTGGGTTTTGATTCAGCCGTTAGCCACAGGAATGACTGGTATCTTGCGGGACTCTTTTGTGGGTCTTTTTCTTGGGCAAACGTCGATACCCCGAAAAATCCGACACAAAGGAAGAGGGCAATGGTCGCGAAGCGATGACTTGCCCCTGACCGTGTCAGGTTTTTCCACGTCGTTGGGTATTCCATGTACGGATTGTGTTTCATTCTGATTCGATTAAGTGGCCCTTTGTTCACGTAAACCAAGAGTACGTGGGCGTTCATAAACGATCAAGCGAGCCCCGATATGAGGAAAATTGAGACATTTGGAATCTTCTTGCCCAGAGATCGTCTTAAGGGTGGTCTTTGTATCTTTAGAGTGGGCATAGTCCCAGAGAAAATTGATACCGCTCCCCGCAAGTCCTAAACTGGCGAAATCAAAGGGATGCTGTCCCTCAATCGGAACGAACAATGAGTAAAGACGCGACTGTCCCTCAATCGGAACGAACAATGAATAAAGACGCGATTATCCTGAGTTTCATGGTGGCTGTAGTCCTCGCTGCAGGTGCGGTGTTCTTTCTCTTTAACCAGCAGGACGAAGACGATGGTTTTGTTCCCGCTGATGTGACCCCCGTCGAAGGGGAAATGGAAGGCTTCAAAGCCAAGATGCCGGCTCGGGTTCCCAGCAATATCGCTGCCGAATTCAATCGTCCGACGTTTGGAACTGGCGAAGGTCCGCGCGTGGTGGCGGATGAAGGCCTAGATGAGTCTTATTCCGCAAGTATTACGGGCAAGGTTGTTGACCCAGATGCAAAAGGCATCCCGAATGCCGTTGTCGCTCTGTGCCTCGATATCGGTAATGCCCGCGCCATGAGCATTCTGGGTGAAGTGCAGGTGGCCGCTGTGACTGACGAGGACGGCAACTACTCCATCGACGGCATCGCGACAGACGATCGTTATGCGATTCGTGTCGAAGCCGAAGGTCACGCGTCAAAAGTGGAGCAGTGCATTAATCTCAACAGTGGTGATCGCCGGAAACAGAATTTTCAACTCAGCCGCGGAGCCGAGCTCAAGGGCCTCGTCACCGATATGAAGGGGCTGCCAATTCCTGGGGCCAAGATCATTATCGCCGACCAGGCCACCCGTTCGTCGGATCCAACGATGGATATCGAGAAAACAGCTGTCACTGATCCCAATGGCGAGTTCGAATGCGCCGGTCTCAATGTCGGTTACAAGCGTGTCAGCTGCATTGCCACTGGTTATGGCACCAAGACTCAACTAAGCATCCAGATCTTCGCTGGAAAGGAACCAAAGCCAGTTGAGTTCAAATTACAGCCTGGTGGAGAGTCGTTCTACGGCATGGTCATCGATACTGATGACGAACTACCGGTCGAAGGTGTCATTATTCGGGCTCAGCCAATCAGAACAGGCCGCCTTAATATTCCATCGATGAATTATCCACCAGTGAAGACGGATCAAGACGGCAACTTTATTCTCGAAGGTTTACAGCCGGGCAGTTATCGGATGCGTTTCTTTGGCGGCAAGGGTTATCCGCTCTCTGGCACCATGAGGACAGCGAAGGTCCCGAGCACAGATCCTTTGGTTGTTAAACTGGATCGCGATCCAAGTGCAAGCGGCACAGTTATTGATGGCGAAACAGGCCTACCAATCAAACGATTCAAGATATTCTTTGCCCGCAGCGAGAATCTCGTGATGGCAAGTCCGCAACTGAGCCAGAAGTTCGAAGATGAAGAAGGTAAGTTCGAATACAACGGTGTCCAAACCAAGCCCCGGAAAATGAAGGACTTCTACCTTCATGCAGTGGCGCGCGGTTATGCCGGTGGTGCCAGCAAGAAACTAACTCTCAATGCTCGTGATGACATCGATGGCGTTGTCATCGAGATGTATCGTGGCGCAACTGTGACCGGAAAAATCGTGGATAGTGCTGGCAAACCAATCAATAACGCTGAGCTCGACCTTTCACCACAAATGGGCTCCCCCGGCGTCGGTAATCCAGCGGGCGGCTTGTTCACAGCTCTGATTTCGAGTGGCACCCGTACGACAAGACGTGTGGGACGGACGAATGAGAACGGCGAATTCAAGATCGAGAACGTTCAAGCTGGCTGGTACAAGTTGGATGGTAGTCATCCACGCTTCGCAGATGGCAGCAGTGAAATTTCTATTGAGGTCGCACGTTCGGGTGAGTTCTCTTTCCCTGTCCTCAGCTTAGTAAAGGGTGGGATCGTTCGCGGCCGTGTCTTGAAAAAGAGCGGTGATCCAGAGAAAGGTGCTCGTGTTCGTTTGCAAGCAAAGGGCGGACTCGGAGCAGGACGTGGCTACAACAAGCAAACCGACTCCTTAGGTCGCTTCGAAATCCGCAATGTGCGTCCCGGCATCTATCTCATCAACGTTGTCGAACGTGGTGGGGCAGTCGATTTGGGGAGCATGTTCTCACAAGCCTTAAATCCGGGCCAGGAGATCATCCTCGGTGACGGAGAAGAACGAGACGTTGGCGATCTTTAATCGATACCCCGTGAGCGTTTCAGTCGACCTGAAAGTCGAATAAAGAGCACACCGTGATGAATCGAGACAAGAAATTTTTGGCGGTTGTTGTCCTCCTTGTGATGGCGGCGGCCGCCTTTTTCATGATTTGGGATGATGACCAGGAGCAATCGTCTTCTGATCAAGAGCGGCTTACGTCAAACGGCATTGCTTCAGAGAAAAACAAGAAGCCATCACGCACGGACATCAAGCGTCCTGAAGTGGTTGATGTTACAAGCCCCAGAAAACATCGCCCTGAAGTTCCCAGAGAAGAGATCAAGACTCTGGATGAAATGGGCGTCCGGCATGCCGCAATCGAGTTCATTGTCAGTCAGAACACAGGCGAGTTTCTTAAAGGGGCCAAGGTTGAGTTGTTTCCACTGCTCAAGAGTCGCTGGACCGGCATACAAAGAGGCGCGCCTGTTTCTGAGGGGACGACGAATGCTGAGGGCTACTCGCGGTTGGATGAGATTGAAGCGCAATTCAATTACTCAGTGCATGTGAGTGCACCAACTTTTCGCACTTTTCAAATCCCTTTCATCAAGCTTGAGTCTGGGGCGATCTCGCGGCACCAAGTCATCCTGGCCCAGGGGCTTTCCCTGAAAGGGCGGGTGATTTCGTCTGTGAACCTGGACGCGATTCCAGATTCCACCATTGAGATCTATGATCTTGAAGACCTTACTACCGATCCTGAAGACGCGATCGAATGGGCCGGTACCTCAGATTCCAAAGGAGAGTTTGACGCCCAGAATCTGCGAATGGGACCAAAGCGAATCTGCGTGAGGGCCAATGGATTTGGATCTAAGACGATTCCTTATCTCGCTGTTACGCCACAATCGAGCAAGTCAGTCTTGGAATTCAAGCTGCAAAGCGGGGCGGTGATTGCTGGGACGGTCTTCGATCTCGAAGGTAAGAGACTCGCGAATGCGCAGGTGACTGTTTCGCCGCTTCGCGGTTCAGCGATTGGTGATTCAACCGCTTGGTACGCCGCCGTCTCAACTGACTCTTCGGGCGCGTTTCGGTGCGAGGGATTGCTGCCTGGCGCCTACGCATTACGAGCATCCAAATTCGGCTATGCACCGGGGAATTTCGGCCCTGGGAATGGCTCAAAATTTCGCTTGTCAGCAGCCAATGCGAGCGCCGGTGACACGAGTATCAAGTTGTTCCTTGGTAATGCGCCTAAGATCACCGGTACCGTGACCGATGGCCGGAACGGCAATCCCGTCCAGGCATTCGACATCTTTTCCAGCACGCTTTCCGATCCGCAGGATTTGGACCCGTCATCTCGCCAGCGTTTCGTAACGGATGACGGCAGATTCGAATACTCCCTAAAGGTTGTGGGCACCCAAACGAAAATCGTCTACTTACATATTGAGGCGCCTGGATTTGCCGGCGGCAAGACGAGAGTCGACTTTACTGACCCAGCGAAGCCACATGGTCGACTGCTGACGCGTGTGGAAGGGGCTAAGGTCAATATGGCAAGCGGCGTTTCCGTCGTTGGCCGCATCACCGATCCTGCTGGTGCACCTGTTGCCGGTGTGCGGGTCTCGGCACGGCGTCGGACAACAAGCAAAATAGCTGTGAGGGTGGCCACCTTGAAGACACGAGCAACGGATCGCTGGGCCAAGGCGATCTTTGATACCACGGACGACGAAGGACGATACGAAATTCGTGCCATGCCGAATGGTAACTTTCGAGTGGTCGCCAAGCATCCAGACTTCGCCTTTCAGATCGTCGAAGATCGTTTAGACGTCCAAGGCGAGCCAATGGACATGGGCGAGACGAGGATGTCACTTGGCGGTACCGTGGCAGGTGTTGTTCTCGGTCCTGAAGGCCGTCCGATAGGGTCGGCGAAGGTTCTCTTAGAACCGAAATTCGGTCAAGGGGGAGAGCCGTACGAGTGGCGCACTAACCTCACTGGCAAGTTCGCCTTTGAGCACGTGGCGGCCGGGGAATTTCGGCTCACCGTTGTTGAGCGCCGCGGCTTGGATACGCGTTCAGCGATTTACCAGGATCTCATGAAGACCAAACCAGAAGTGCAAGTGATTGAGATGAAAGATGGACTTCACCTCAAATTCGAATTGCGCAATTAGTCTTGAAGCTCGGACTCATCTTCGACGGGACGAGTGAAGCGGTAGTTCCCGTCGAACCAATGGCCCAAGTCGACGAGCTTGCATCGTTTAGAACAGAACGGAAAAAAAGGATGAGCCTGAAGCGCCGCAGCTACTGTGGCATCGATCAAGGGCAGTGCTGTCTTACAGATTGGGCACAAGGGATCAGCCATCACTTATCGTCCTTCTTCTTAGGGCTACTGCTCGCCTCTGAACGGTCCGCGTTCGCATCGCTCTTGTAGCTTTCACTACGATAATCCGTGGTGTAGAACCCCGAGCCTTTGAACAGGAAACCAGCTCCGCCACCAATCAGGCGGATCAGTTTCATCTTCTTGCACTCAGGGCACTTCTTCTTGACCGAGTCACCGACATTCTGGAAGAGCTCGAACGTATGTTCGCAAGCTTCGCATTCGTAGTCGTAGGTTGGCATGACTTAACGTTCCCTAAATAACTCGGCCTAAGAAATCTGGTCTTCGTCGGATTCGTCAGTCGACGGCTCTTCGATATCGACTCCAGCTTCGACTTCGACTTCGGCTTCAGCTGAGACAATCACGCGAGCATGCCGCAGGACCAAATCTCCCATTGTATATCCTTTGGCAATTTCAGCGAGGACAACATTAGGCGCGACTTCATCCCTGGCTTCACGAGAAACCGCTTCGTGGAGATTCGGATTAAAGGTCAGGTCTTTCGCGAGAATATGCTTGATGCCATTATCGACGAGCAACTTCTCAAGCATCTCCTGAATCATCTTCACGCCGATGAGTACGTTCGTCGCATCTTGCCCCTGGTCCAGTGCCTTCATGGCAGCGCCAAAGTTATCTACAATTGGCAAAATCTGCTCAAAGACATCACGCCGTACGAAAACCCTGGAGTCTTTCTGACGCTTCTCGGTCTGCTTGCGAAAGTTCATGAATTCTGCAGTTGTTCGTTGCAGACGATCACGGAGCTCCGCTAACTCGCTCTCAGGATCTTTTTCCATAATCTCACATTCGAGAGCTTCGGCTTCTTGACTCTCGATCGTTTCCGTCGTCTCTTCCGCTTCCGCTTCCGAATTGACTTTGCTCTCTTCGGTCACGGTGTCTTTGTTCTCGTTTTTCTTTCTCTTGCGCATCATGGCTTTTCGATTCGTCGGCTAACCTTTTGAGAAGAAGCCGCCTTTCTTCTTTGGGACCTTCTTGTTCATCGTTTCAGCGAGCTGTTCTAGAAGCTCGCGTTGTTCGGGGGTGAGTTTTTTCGGTGTCTCAACGGCAACCGTGATGTAGAGAGAGCCTTGGCCCCCACCACGCAGGCGTGGCATGCCCTGGTTTGGGATGCGGAACACCTGGCCACTCTGCGTACCCGCAGGAATCTTGAGCTCAACGACACTCTTGAGAGTCGGAACGTCGATCTTTGTTCCAAGTGCGACTTCAGGAAATGATACATCTAAGTCGGTGTAGAGATCATCGTCGCGCCTGACCAAGTCTTCGTGGTCAAGCAATTCGACGTCGACAAAAAGGTCGCCTCGTGGGCCACCGCCAATTGCAGCGCAACCTTCGCCTTGGACTCGAAGTCGGTGTCCAGTGTCGATGCCTGCTGGGATGTCGACAGTGATTTCTGTTTTCTTCGAAACTAACCCTTGGCCTCGGCACTCAACACAAGGAGATTCGATTGTCTCACCGACGCCCCGGCACTGCGGACAGGCTGCCCGGATGCTGAAGAACCCTTGTGACTGTGCGACTTCACCAGCTCCGCGACAGGTTTGGCAAGTCTTCGGGCTGGTGCCCGGCTTGCATCGGGAGCCTGAGCACGCGCCACACAGTTCGTTGCGTGTGATCTCGACGGTTTTCTTCACGCCGTCAGCGGCTTCTTCTAACGAAAGGTTAAGGCGCAAGCGAAGTGAGTCTCCCGCCGCTGGGCCACGGCGTCCACCGCCTCGGCGCCCACCACCTCCGAACGCGTCACCAAACATGTCGCCGAAGAGATTGGAGAAGAGGTCTTGAGGATCGCTGAATCCGCCACCGAATCCGCCGCCGCCACCAGTATGGCCTGAAGCCGCATGCCCAAACTGATCATAGCGTTGACGACGCTCTTGATCAGAAAGCACTTCATAGGCTTCGGCCGCCTCTTTGAACTTGTCTTCGGCGGTGTCGTCGTCTTGATTACGATCCGGGTGGAACTTGAAAGCAAGCTTTCGGTAGGATTTTTTTATCTCTTCCGCCGTCGCAGTCTTATCGACACCGAGAACTTCGTAGTAGTCGCGTTTGCTCAAGTGATTCGTCCTTCGGTCTCGATGTCGGGGGCGGTGAAATTCGGCTTAGGATAAAAGGGCATCAATCGATGTGAATCGATTGATGCCCCATTTGACTTTAGGAAATCGCGCCCATGATTGGGTCTTCGGATTCCTTCAAGTTCGTAATCGCTGTGTTGGTGGTCAACATCAAGCCTGCGACTCCTGCTGCATTCTCGAGTGCTGAACGTGTCACCTTCACTGGGTCGATGATACCAGCCTTGAGCATGTCAACATGCTTGCCAGCTGCGGCATCAAATCCCCAATTCTTCTTAGTCGACTCGAGTGTTTCCGCAACGCAAACGCTGCCGTCGAAACCGGCATTCTCAGCAATTTGAGCTGCTGGAACACGAAGGGCAGCAAGAACAACACGTCCGCCAAGCTTCTCGTCACCTTTGAGTTTGGCGATTCCAGCTTCGACATCAGCCATGACATCCAGGAGGGCAGTGCCGCCACCAGAAACCACGCCTTCTTCCACTGCGGCGCGGGTTGCGTGCAGAGCGTCGTCGACCAGGTCTTTCTTTTCGCTCATTTCCTTTTCGGTGGGTGCACCGACACGGATAGAAGCGACGCCACCAGCAAGTTTGCCAAGGCGCTCCTGGAGTTTTTCGCGATCGTAGTCCGAGGTGGTCTTTTCGATTTGGGTGCGGATTTGATCAGCGCGTTCTTTAACTGCGCCTTTCTTTCCACCACCTTCAATGATCAGAGTCTCGTCCTTGGTGACCTCGATGCGCTTGGCTGAGCCTAAGTGACTCAAGCCAATGCTCTCGATGTCTTCGCCCAAATCCTCGCTGATGCATTGCGCACCGGTGAGGATGGCAATGTCTTCGAGCATCGCCTTGCGACGATCACCGAAGCCAGGTGCCTTCACGGCGCAGACATTCATGACACCGCGCAAGCGATTGATGACGAGGGCTGAAAGTGCCTCGGCTTCAACATCTTCAGCGATGATCAGAAGTGGCTGTCCTTTTTGGGCAACTGCTTCCAGGACTGTGACGATCTGACGCAAGTTCGAGATCTTCTTGTCGTAGATCACAACGTAGGCGTTTTCGAGGACCGCGCTCATGTTGCCGGTGTCAGTGATGAAGTAAGGCGAAATGAAACCTTTGTCGAATTGCATGCCGTTGACAACGACCAATTCTGTGCTGGTTCCCTTAGCCTCTTCAACAGTGATGACACCGTCACGACCGACTTTGTCGATTGCAGCAGCGAGCAGGTCGCCGACGTCGGAGTTGCCATTGGCTGAAATCGTGCCGATCTTGGCAATGTCGCCACTGTTCTTGACAGGGCGAGCGGCCGTCTTGAGCGACGCGGTTGCAACAGCAACAGCTTTGTCTATGCCACGTTTGATCATGACTGGATTTGCACCAGAAGCCACAACACGAAGACCTTCAGCGAAAATCGCCTCGGCCAAGATTGTCGCTGTAGTGGTGCCGTCGCCAGCCTTATCGTTGGTCTTCGAAGCCACTTCGTTGACCATTTTGGCACCCATGTTCTCGAATGGGTCTGCAATTTCGATTTCACGAGCAACGGTAACACCGTCCTTCGTGACTGTCGGGCCACCAAAGCCCTTTTGGTAAATCACATTCTTGCCACGTGGGCCTAATGTGACTTTGACAGCGCGAGCCAGTTGACGCACGCCAGCGAGGATTTTTCGACGAACGTCATCGTCGAACATCATTTGCTTGGACATTTCTTGCTCCAGCTTTGCGTTTACTTCTTGATCTTGGCGAGGATATCGCTCTCACGCATGATCTTGAATTCCTTGCCGTCGACCTTGATGTCGGTTCCGGCGTACTTGCCATAGACGACTCGGTCGCCTTTTTTCACGTTCATGCTCGTGCGCTTGCCGTCATCGTTCAGGACACCTGGTCCAGCAGCGATGATCTTGCCTTCCTGTGGTTTCTCTTTTGCAGAGTCAGGAAGAACAATACCACCAGCTGTTTTGCTTTCGGCCTTAGCGGCTTCGATGATGACGCGGTCGTCGAGAGGTTTGAGATTCATGTTTTTACTCCGATTGTTCTTTATAGGTGCTTAGAAGCCCATGCCGCCCATGCCTGGCATACCGCCCATGCCGCCCATGCCGCCCATGCCGCCCATGCCGCCCATGCCGCCCATCGGGTCCATACCGCCACCAGCTGGCATTGGCTCTTCTTCCGAAGGGATGTCAGTGATGAGAGCGTTGGTCGATAAGAGCATGCAAGCAACGCTGCAAGCGTTGATCAATGCGGTGCACGTAACTTTGGCTGGATCAATGACACCGAGGTCGAAGAGATCGCCGTAGGTGTCGGTTAGAGCGTTATAGCCGAAGCCATCCTTGCCATCCTGCACCTTCTTGCAAACGACGCTGCCTTCGGCACCGGCGTTGTCGGCAATTTGGCGTAGAGGAGCGATGATCGCACGGCAGACGGCGTCGACGCCCATGGCCTCGTCGCCTTCAGCTTTGACCTTCTTGAGAGCTTTTTGGGCTCGGGCCAAGGCCACGCCACCACCAGGAAGGATGCCGTCCTCGAGGGCTGCGTGGGTAGCACTGAGTGCATCCTTAACGCGCGCCTTCTTTTCCTTCACTTCAGCTTCAGAGCTGGCTCCGATGCTAATCAAAGCAATGCCACCAGCTAATTTCGCCAAACGCTCTTGGAGCTTTTCGCGGTCGTAGTTGCTGTCGGTTGATTCGATGTCACTCTGGATTTGAGCGATACGCTTCTTCAATTCGCCTGGCTTGCCACCACCTTGAACAACAGTTGTGTCATCCGAAGTGATGGTGACACGGCGAGCCGTGCCCAGATCTTTCAGCGTGAGCTTTTCAAGATCCATCTCGACTGCCAAGTCCTTGAAGACAGGCTTCGCACCGGTCAGAACGGCCAAGTCTTGCAAAATGGCCTTACGGCGATCGCCGTAGCCAGGTGCTTTGACTGCTGCAACTTGCATCGTGCCACGAACCTTGTTGACAACCAAAGTTGCCAACGCTTCGCCTTCGATGTCTTCGGAGATGATCAAAAGTGGCTTTTGTGCTTTCGCAGCCTGCTCAAGCAAAGGAACCAACTTGGTGATGCTTGTGATCTTGTCCTCGTGAATGAGGATGAGCGGGTTCTTCAAGACACACTCGAGCGACTTGGGATCAGTCACGAAGTGTGGCGAGAGGTAGCCGCGATCAAACTGCATTCCTTCGACAATAGAGACTTCTGTCTCCGTGCCTTTGCCTTCTTCGATGTTGACAACACCGTTGGCGCCGACTTTGGTGACAGCGTCAATCAAAATCTTGCCGATTTCTTTCTCATTGTTGGCTGCAATAGATGCAATCTCAATGAGCTTGGCTTTTTCGCCGATCGAGATCTTCTTCGCTTGGCGAGTGAGATCCTTGATGACAGCGTCGACTCCGAGGCGGATGCCGCGGATGACAGCAGTTGCGTCGGCGCCAGCAGTCGTAGCCTTGAGTCCTTGGATGTAGATGGATTCTGCGAGCACGGTTGACGTGGTTGTACCGTCGCCGCAGACGTCATTCGTCTTGTCCGCCGCTTCTTTCAGCAACTGAGCACCCAAATTTTCATTTGGGCAACTCAATTCGATCTCGTCGGCAACGGTATATCCGTCCTTCGTGATCGATGGACCGCCGAATCCACGGTCGATGATTACCGTCCGGCCGCGTGGACCGAGGGTACTCTTGACCGCTTTTGCTAGCTTCTGTACGCCAGCTTTCAAAGCCTCTTGGGCTTCGGCGTTGAAGAGGAGCTTCTTGGCCATAACTTAGATTCCTTTCGTGTGCGATTTCGCCATCAAGACCGTTACTAATACAGGCCTCGGGCTCGATGCTTGTGTAACAAATATCAAGCCGTACCCGTCGCCCAGGCTCGTGATTCGCAAGCCCTTGTGGTAAAAGGGTTTGGGGAAAACGACGAGAGGCTCAAATTGGCTTCGGGTTGGATTTTCTGTCACGCTGTCATGAGGCCTCGGGCTGAGGCCCCCGGAAATGACAGAATGGCAGGGTAATCAGGCCTCATCTCGATCTGCCGCCTGACATGGAAGTGGTGTGCTATGGTGCCCATCCCGGACCCTAAGAACCCTGCTTGATTGCAGTTTTGGAGAAGTACCCTTGACTAAGGCTTGGCAAAGTACTTTCGTGCTATTCACCCTTCTTGCGGTGCTCAATCCGTCTGTAAGCGCTCAGATCGAGCTGCGTCAGGTCGATGGAGCGATCCAGACAGGGCGGCTCAATGCTATCAAGAGCGACGGAACCGTTGTTTTTGAGGTTGGCAAGGCAGCCAAACCTCTTGAAGTCCCAATGGCTGAGCTCGTGAGCCTCCGTTTCGGCAATCCCCCGGTTTCACGGCATGGAGACGATTCTTCGCTCTTGCGTTTTGAGATGGCCAGCGGCGATGTGATTTTCGGCACCGTCATTGACGGAGATTTTGACACGGTTCGAGTCGAATCAGTTTTTGGCCGAATCAAGTTGCCACTGGATTCACTCGAACGAGTTGTCTGTTTGGCAAACGCCAAGGGCCTCGATACCCGGGCCAAGGTGATCGGCGATGAAGGACAGGACGTCCTGCTGGTTCGCTCGAAGTCAGGCGTTGATAGCGTCCACGGTTCGGTTGCAAAGTTTGTACGCAACGGAGTCATGTTTGAGTGGGGCGATGGTGAGGAATCACTTTTTGCCTTCAAGAAGAATCGCGTGGCGTCCGTCTCGCTGGCTGAGTCCGAACCCGCTGAAGCGATTAAGGGCGTGCACGCCGTTGTGTTCTTTCGCGATGGCAGCAGGTTGACCGGCAGACTTTCAAAGTCGGCGGGGAGTGCCATGAAGTTTGCGCACATCGCAGGATCAACTTTGGAGTTGTCGGTTGTTTCGGTGGCGGAGATTAGCGTACGCAATGGACGCTTCGTTCATCTTTCTGATCTGAAGGCAACGAGTGTCGCTGAAACTCCTTACTTGCAAGGTGGCCTCAAGTATGGTCTCAATGTTGACCAAGGGATTCGCGGTGGGCCCCTGAGTATTGGAGTCCGAGGGTTTCCACGAGGACTAAGCGTCCACTCAAGATGTTCGGTCACCTATGACATCAGTCGAGGTTTTGAGTCATTCTCAACGGCCATCGGTGTCGATGGTGCCGTCGCTAATAAGAGGGTGGTCGCAAGTATCAAATTCACCGTCTTGGTTGATGACAAAGTTGTGGCTGGACCAACACTTTGTCGAGCTGGCGCCGAGCCGGTATGGCTGAATAGTATCGCGTTGACTGGGGCTAAGAAATTGACGCTTGTCGCAGACTTCGCTGATAATTATCACTTCAACGGCTGGGCCGTTTGGGGTAGCCCTTACATGGTCACAAAAGCCGAATCACGCTGAGATGATTGACAGCCTAGAATTGCCGGCGCTCCTGCTCTTTGTACTGCCGGCTATTCTTTTCGTCTTTGTTCTGGCGATCACTGGAAAAACCCGAATTCGTGCTGGGATGGGCACTTTTGTGCTTTTCTCGCGGGGTGCCCTTGTCGCCGCATTGATTTGCCTCTTGGCCGGCCCTCAGTTTCTTGAGCTCCAAGAATCCGATGTCCATTTGGACGTTCTGATCGACGTTTCGCGGAGTCTCGGGGTCGACAATCGAGAACGACTATTGAGCGAAGCTGAAGAGTTCGTTGTCAACCAATCGAAGGCTCATGAATCGCTTGAAATCAAGTGCACGGCTTTCGCAGGCAAGTCGAAAGTCTTCTTGCGAGGTAAGGTCAGCACGGACGCGATCAAAGATGCTTTTGCTGAACTCCGGCGTCCCGAGAATATTGCAGCGTTGCAACCATTGCAGACAAACTTAGGCGAAGCAATTCGGATCTCGAGGGCGGGGTCTGGAGCGGATTCAACGAGGAATCGAGTCGTCTTTACCGACGGTGCGTTGGATGTTCCACCGAAGAACATGGCTGATGATGCAAACACCTGGATTCTCGCCCCTCAGCTTTCAAGCAGGCTGAGTTTTGTTGCTAGTTCGTTAAACACTCCGCTTCGACTTGAAGAAGGCCAGCCCTTGCCCATGGAGCTGACCTACACCAGTAGCGTGGCCGATGAGATGGAGATCGAGATCTTTGTCGATGGCATTTCGAAGAAGAAGACGAAGCTGCAATTCGCCATTGGCACTCAGCAGGTCTTTTTCTCCGGAGAAGATATCTTACTTGGCCCCGGCCTACATGAGATCCTCATCAAGGTACATGCGGATGACGACGAAGTTTTAGACAACAGTGTCGGGGCGCAAGTCCTGGTCTCGGTTAAGAAGCATGTCCTCTACATAAAAGGTGAACACAACGGGACCCGGGCTCCAGCGATCCAACGCGCACTAAAGGCCCAAAAGATCGATCTCGTTGATGCAGTTGCAGGCGCAGTTTCGACTGAGAAGGGCTATTGGCAACGAGTCAAAGCTATTGTTCTTGATCGCGTCGCTCCAACCAAAGTCGAATCTGCACTTGCTGCCCGGATTCGGGAAAATGTTGAAACCGGAGGTGGACTCCTTCTCATCCCGAGGGATGATAGCAACGAGCTCTTGGCTTGGAATCGCCACGAGCTATCTGACCTGTTGCCTCTGACAGGACTGCCTGAGATCAAGCAGAAGCCAAAAGAGGAGCCAAAAGCAGAAGACAAGGCTGAGAAACTCTCAAGCCCGGACATCAAGAAATCAAAGATCAAGGAAGTCGATGCGCCGACACTCGCGCTGCTCTTGGTAATCGATAATTCGGCCAGTATGAAAGAAGGCGGACGTATGCTGTTTGCCCTTCGTGGGGCGATCGCTACGTTGCGAAAGTTGCATCCTGAGGACCGAATTGGTGTCGTGGCTTACAACGACCGCGCCACTGAGGTTGTTCCGATTCAACCGGCAGGCAATCGTGATTCGATCGAGCGGGCCATCTTGAGGATTCGCCCCGACGGCGCAACAAGCATCAAAGCGGCGCTTGAGTTTTCAAAGAAAACTCTGCAAAGAGAGGACGCTGCAATCAAAACCGTCGTTCTCTTGTCCGACGGTTTGACTCGTCCTTTTAATGTCAAGAAAGTGGCGCAAGACCTTCAAGCTTGTGGTATTAGCGTTATTACCGTCGGCGTCGGATCTAATTTTGACACCGGTACGCTTACACAAATTGCCAAATATAGCGGTGGTACCGGTCCCATTCCAGCGCGCAATGCGAAGCAACTACCCGCAGTCATGGTTGACGTGGCTTCACAGCTCATTGAGCAGAATAACTTGCGTTCGTCTGATCAGAAGCCTGAGAAACCAAAGGACGACATCTACCGCCCGGAGAAATCGATCGGGCAAAACAACCGGAAGAAAGAGGCAGGGATGCCTAAGGACAAGAACGCCGATCGCGTCGACATCAAAGTGCAACGACCAACGAGCTATCTCGATACATTGCCGCTCAACTTTGCCCCTTCTATCTATGGCTTGCATCGAAGTTTGCCGAAGCCCACTTCTTGGGTTTCTTTAGCGACCAAGAATGCCGTGCCAATTCTCTCTCATTGGCGTGCAGGAGAGGGTGTTGTTGCCATGTCGAGTTTAGCCTTAGAAGGCGGGTACGCGCGCGACTTGGTCCTTTGGGAAGCCTATTCGCCTCTTGTTGCACAGGTCGTTCGTTTCTGTTCTTCGGATGTTACTTCGAATCGTTTTCAGCTCTTGGGTCAAGTACAGGGGAACCGAGCGGTGCTTGCCCTCGACGACGGACAATCCCGGGATAAATCAGGAACGTGGCGAGTCGACAGTGATGATAAGGACGCGATGGTGAGCGACCTTTCCGGAGGTCGCTATATCTACGAGAGAAAGAATCCCTATGAGGGGCCTTTCTTGCATCTGAAGGTGACGGCTCCTGGGCAATCAGAATCTCAACCGATGTCTCTTTTTATCCCTCCACCGTCAGAAGTCTCATCGCGAGGACTCGACTTAAGCCGTTTGGAGGCATGGGCCCAGGCTCTGGGCGGACAATTTGAGCCGGGCCGGGCCAAAGATCTAAGCTTAGAATTCAAGCCGAAACAGACATGGGAAGCCAAGCGAATCCTGTGGCAAGGGATTGGATTCTTATTGCTCCTCTTTAGCATTGAGTTATTAATGAAGAGGTACCTCAGAAAACCCCTAAAGGAAGTCTGATTGTGGCGACTTTGCATTTGTCAATTTGTGCGGGAGATCCTCAAGGAGTCGGACCATTCGTTTCGGTCATGGCTTCTGACGCTGCGCTTAGGGCAGATCCCGAGTTGGCCATAACTCTGTGTGGCTCTCAGCTCCAAATTGAGGGCATCATAAATGCGCACGGTCTCAAGTTTGATGCGGGCAGGTTCGCCATTCGTGATGTTGAGTTAAAGGGGTGTGGCCAACCTCCTTCGCCTGAGGGTGGACGGCATGCCTTGCAGGTACTGGATACTGCCCTTGAAGTCCTTACGCAAGGTGCCGATGCTTTGGTCACGGCACCCTTATCCAAGGAAGCAGTTGCCTGCGAGTTACCCAATTTTACCGGACATACTGGTTATCTCGCCGACTATGCCAAATCGCCGGCTTTGATGATGCTCGCGAATGAACACTTGCGGGTGGCGTTAGCAACGGCGCACATTCCGATTCATGACGTGAGTGAAACGTTGTGCCCCGATCTAATGGCGGCTCAGCTCAAGCTGCTGGCTCGCGAGCTCCGGGATCGGTTCGGCGTTGAGTCACCGCGGATAGCAGTTCTTGCTTTGAACCCTCACGCTGGAGAAGGGGGACTTATAGGCAAGGACGAAGAGCTCAAAATAGAGCCCATGTTGGAACAACTGGGCGGTCCAGGCGCCGGATTCTTTGGTCCGTTTAGCGCCGATACATTCTTTCTGCCCGGACGATTCGATCAGTATGATGCTGTTCTGGCCATGTATCACGACCAAGGGCTGATTCCCGTCAAGATGCTTGGTCCGAACACGACAGTCAATATCACCCTCGGGCTTCCCTTTATTCGCACTTCCCCGGATCACGGGACTGCGTTTGATCTCGAAAATCCAGCCGAAGCTAATTGGCAAAGCATGTATCACGCGATCAAGGAAGCGTGCCGCCAAGCGCAGCAAAAGGGAGCGCGATCTTCCTTGCTGGAGACCGATTAGAGACAGGGTGACGGACGAAACACAGGGTGCGGGAGACGAGAACGCTCATCAATTGCGACCGGTGATTCGAATACGGACGAGACGAAGCCCATGGACAACAGTCGTCCATCTGAATCAAGCTTTCCGATTTCGTCACGCGGCATGACCGGCCGCAAGGTGGTGATTCTTAATCAGCTGTGACACGGTGGGGGCGGGGTTTGTCTATCTCGCGCGCGCGATGACCGATCTGAGTCGCAATGTCTCACCAAAGCGACTCTCCAATCTTCAATCACTGAATCGGAAGACCCACCTGCGCCCTATTCGAGAAGCCAAGCCGGCGAGTTAACTCATCCACCCACTCAGGCTTGCGTGCGGTCCACCAATTCGCTCTCTATGTTGTCTTAGGCATGCTTGGGGTGGTCGACCACTATGTTCCAATCGCGGCAAATAGACATCGAGAGGCGGTCCTGTCAATGGCGACGCAGAAAACGTGAGGGTGGCAGACCGGTATTTCAGCCTCAAGACTCAACGCCTCAATTACTTCGGTCTGCGCCCAACCGGTCCAATCCAATAATCGGCTTAAGACGTCAGCTCCAACAATTGACGCACAATGGCAGCCACGGAATCTAGATTCGCTGGTTTCTTGAAGTTTGACTCGATTTGGCGCCCAATGACATTGGCACCAAGGTAGGCAAACTGCGATCTCATCGCCGCCAAGGCAGAGGCGCCGCCGCCGCCGCTGAAAGTGGCAATGGCCGTCACTTTGGCATTGAATGCTTGTCGCCAATCTTCGTTCCCTGATCGACTTACCCAAGCAATCAAGTTATTCAATGTCGGTGGCATAGATCCGTTGTATTCCGGAGCCACCACGATGAGTCCGCGGGCTGCACACATCTTCTCGGCGACCTGCACGGCGGCCTCAGGAATTCCACTTTCCTCAGCTCGCGACGAATAAAGGGGCAAGTCCAAATCAACGATATTGATCGTCTCGCAGTCTGCTCCGTGTTCGGTAGCCACTTCAGCCAGTGTTTTCCCTAGTTCAACATTCTTCCCAACACTCGCTACCAACACCAAAACTTTCGACATCACCCATCTCCTAATATTTTCTAAGGCCAGTACGATCTTACTTTAGTCCACGATCCTCTCATCGCCAATGCAGATCAACATGAAGTTTGGGATACTCGACGGTTGGGCCCCGCCTGCGTCTTTTAATGATTGAATAGGGTTAGCTCGTTCTCCTCGCGCCAACCCTTGATTAGGTAAACGTACGCAGCCGACCTTAGTTCGCGCAGATTTTCTTGTCGCCTTGAGGTACGGATTGTTCGCGTGAACCAGTGAGTGGGAGGATCGGGCGAGCCTCTTGCAGCGATTAGATCGCCAAGGCAGCTTTGACTCGACGGGATAGCTCGGCGATAGAAAAGGGCTTACGAATCAGATCGACCTGATCTACATCGAAACCTTCTTCGGCGAGGGCCGTGTCAGCATAACCCGACATGAAGATGATCGGGAATTTTGGGTGATATAGACGAATACGACGAGCCAGTTCTGGCCCGTTCATGACCGGCATGATGACATCTGTAATTAGCAGACTAAACTCGAAATTCTGGTTGCGAGCAAGTTCGAGAGCCACTTTGCCGTTGCTCGCTGTCTGAACTTCGAAACCGTCTCGTTGCAGCGCTCGACTGACCAGCGCTGCTACGGTGGCATCGTCTTCGGCCAATAAGATTGGGGCTGGAGTCTTTTGTTGATCCCTTGGCCTACGAGTTGACTCATTACTAGGCTTAGATTTCTCTTTCGCGATCGGAATGAAGATCTCAATAGTCGTCCCTTGTCCCTCTGGACTTGAGATGCGAACATCGCCTCCGCTTTGAGTCGCGATACCGCGAACGCTTGCCAGCCCGAGCCCTGTGCCTTTTCCCCTTGCCTTCGTAGTGAAAAAGGGATCGAATGCACTTTCTAATTCCGTGGCTGACATCCCGGTTCCCGTGTCAGTTATACGGAGAATCGCATAGTCGCCGCGTAGAACCTTAAGGCGGCTGCACTTTTCCGCATTGGTAATGAAGACTTCCTGTGTGCTCACTCGAAGATCGCCCCCTTTGGGCATGGCGTCGCGAGAATTGGCGGTGATGTTCATTAGGACCTGTTCCATTTGCCCAGCATCGACCCTTGCCAACAATGGGTGGGGACAGAGGTCAAAAATAACTCTGGTTCGGACTCCCGATAGAACCTCGATCATGCGACTCCAATCAACCAAGATTTCATTCAGGTCGACCACGTTGGTTTGCCGTACTTGCTTGCGACTGCAAGCTAAGAGTTGAGAAGTCATTTCTGCGCCACGTTCTGCGGCGCGATGAATCTCCTCGACCTGTGCAAGCAATTCTGGTTGACGTGCGAGTTCATCGCTTAGGAGTTCGGAGTAGCCGATGATCGCCACGAGTAGATTGTTGAAGTCGTGGGCGACAGTGCCAGCGAGTTGCCCGATGCTCTCGATCTTTTGCGCGTGCAGTACTTCGGCCTCGAGCTTCTTGCGCTCGGTGATGTCGCGCCAAACAACGTGAAGATTATGCCCATCAGCATGGGGTACAGCGGTGAGCAATACTTCGACAGGGAAGACTTCCCCGTTGGCTCGCTTGTGATCCCATTCAAATCGATGACTGCCACGCTCGAAGGCGATCTGCATCATTTCGTTCGCTTTTTCGAAGGAGCGCTTGCCGTCGTTCTGGAATTCAGGGGAAAGGGCAGAAGGATGCGTTTGGAGAAGCTCTGCCCGGTTGCGGTAACGAAGCATCTTAACCGTCGCCTCGTTACAATCGACGAATCTCTCGCCGGAAATAATCAAGATGGCGTCGGCAGAGCGCTCAAAAAGTTCGCGATATTGATCCACTTTTAGAGGGTTGCTCCGCGAATCGTTCACTGTGCACCATTCCCTTTTCTGGACGCGCCTGATGGTTCATTAAGACAATCTTGCGACTGCTTGGAGAACCATAACTACCTCGACTCTACACTATGGATAAGCACCCGTCGATCAGTCATTCTGTGGTTTGCCAGGAAGGGCCGGTGAATTCGTCCACCCTTTGATTTTGAATAATCGTGGCGGCCCAGAAACTCAGCTTGAGTTTTTGGCGACTGGCTTGAGTCGAGAGCTGAACCATCTTGCATAAGAAATGACAGCGTTTGCGGGGTGGGGCAAATTACCCATAGAAGAAACTGTGCTCTCTGTGGCCCACGGAGGGGTGGCTCCGAAAGAGATCCAAGACCCAGGGTAAGTGATGGCTGGTAGTGGGTTGTTGTGAGGTATAGGTATCATCCTTCTCGCGGAGTGACGTTACATGGGAAGCGCGATGCCTTTGCTAATCGATGACAGGGATTATCAAGAATCGTGAATCTTTCGATTTGATTGGCAGCGCGATCTGGGATCACGCCCCTTCAAGGAACAGTGATAGCGAAGGGTCGATAGCGCTTCAGTTCTGAACACCAATGATAGCTACATTCTCATCGACGAATTGGATATCGCGTTTCAGCTGAGCTCATGCTTTCCTCCCGGACTGCTACGGCTCCCAGCTGTAGTCAGAAATAGACCCTCTGGTATTTCGATATCAAATATTAACGTGCTTCGTTTCCTATTTCGGGACCCGCCATGCAAGTCAGGGGCTCATGCGACCAGTTCTCTCGGTGTTTTGACTTGCGATTCTCAATGAGATGGAGGATCGGATTGAATCTGTCGTTCATTCGTTGACGTCAAATTTGCTTCCCTGTACGGTGACCATCCAAAGGCGCTTGGCGTCACCGGAACATTCACTTAGATGAACGGCAATGAATGCCGGGAGCGAGCGTCATGCTGAAGAATTTTGGAGCCGTAGTCGTCGGATTGATTGTTGGCATGGTTTGGAACATGGCTTTGATTCAATTGAATACCGCCGTCCTTTTCCCCATGGAAGAGGGTACCGATATGCAGAATGCTGAGCAGTTTAAGGCTTACATGACCACTCTTCCTGTCCAGGCCTTCCTGGTGGTGTTAGTTGCTCATATTGGGCAAGCTCTGATTGGTGGCTGGGTCGCTGCCCGCATGGCTGCTTCAAGCCCGGCAGCGTTGGCCATGATTGTTGGTGTTCTGACGGCAGCAGGATCGGCTTTCACACAAGTCCTCTTCGAAGGACCCACATGGATGTGGATTGACGCACCTCTCTGCCTCGTGGCCGCCTGGTTTGTCGGGCGTCTCGAGACTCAACGTCGTGCTTCGCTTGGGTAGATTAAGTTAGACAAGGCTATATTGTGATCAGATGAACCCCGCACAAAGGCAGCCCAAGAGCTAAGGGAATGTCGGCGGGGCAAAATCCCAAATGCGACCCTCAAGGATGGAGGCACCTTCTGGGGACTCGTCTCACAACAAAATCTCAATTTCGTCCAACAACGAATCCAATGGTGGCTCGATGAAAGAAAATAGTTCGAATGAAGTTTAGACTGTTATTGGTGTTGACGGCGATTTGCAGTGTGATCGGGACACATGCCATTGGCCAAGTCGACCGTCAGCAGCAGGCGTCGGCACGCCCCATGACGTGGCTTTCCGACTTAGGGAAAGCACAGGAACTGGCTGCTCGCGAGAAAAAAGCCCTTCTCGCTGTTTTTCGCTGAGTGCCATGAAAGGACTGCAAGTCCGTAGATGAGCAGTTGCTCAATCCATCCAAGTCGCTCGCCTCTCTTCTCAAGTCATTCGTTTGTGTCCGAGTCTTAGACATGAGCCAAGTGAATTTGAGCCGATTCCAATTTGACTACGATCTCACTTTTGCCATGACCACACACTTTGCCAATGGGCGAAGCATGAGCCGCTTTGGCGCCAGAAACGAAGTCGGGCCGCGAGTTTGGCTCACAGCTCAAGCGATAGAGACATGGCTTGGTCGTTGTCTTGCTGCTCACCAGAAGTGGCTCAATTCTAAGCCCGTTTTCGAGGTGCCGAAGCCTCAGACTGGCAAGAGCATCATGGATGTTCCGGCTTTCTCAAACCGACTGAAAGGGCGGAAGCTCGAATGCGTCCACTGTCACAGCGTTCAGCCGGCTTTGCGTCGAGAGGCTATAGCCCGCAAGAAGTGGACGGCTCATGATAAGTTTGTCTCTCCAGATCCGAAGAGGGTCGGACTGAGTTTTGACGCCGTGCGCCAGACTACCGTCGAAGCAGTGATCGCCGGGAGTTCGGCAGAAGCTCTGGCCTTGAAGGCGGGGGATCAAATTCTCTCGTTAGGCTCCACACAAGTCCTGAGCATCTCCGACTTCCAATTCGCCTTGCACCGGGCCAAAGCAAGTAAGACAAAGATCCCAATCACTTGGGTGCGCGATGGCCAAGAGTCAAAGGGCTCGCTAAGTCTCGTCCATGGCTGGAAAGTTTGCAGCCCCTGGGAGTTCGCTTGGCGGCCAATGAAGTGGGAGCTTTCTCCGGCCCCAGGGTTTGGCGGGCGCGTGCTCGGCGAACGAGCCAAGGTGAAGTTAGGCTTGGCCCGTCAGAGTTTTGCTCTTCGTATCGACTATCTCGTTGACTGGGGACCGCGCGGAGTGCTGGGGAAAAACGCCAAGAAAGCAGGACTTCGAAAAGGCGACATTCTACTGTCAGTGAACGGCAAGTCTGATTTCATTAGTGGCGATCACTTTCATAGCTGGGTGCGCCTCAGCTGCAAAGTCGGACAAGAGCTTAGACTTCAAGTCAAACGAGGCGGCAAGAAGACCACCTTGAAGTTGGTCTTGGTTGCCGGCTAAATCACCATTCTCCTTCTTAGCGCAGCATTGCCAAACGAATGCCGTTTGAGAATCGCAAGGCCGGGATCGTTTCATGAAGCTGAATGTGGGCAAGGAAACCTGCGCTGAACGGATACTGGCGGATCGCGTTCGGCGCGATTTCTGATGAGGTGTTTCAGGTTTGCGGCCTTTCTTGGTGTCAAGGATTGCCCTATTGCTCTGTTCTGAGAGAACGGACCATGTCGCCTGATTGGCGCTGACTGCTTAAGGCCCGGTGGAGAAGAACAAGTGCGAACAATCATCAGACGACAAAACATCCCCTTGAGGCATGGTGTGCCTCCATTCGCTGTTGGTTGCCACGTCATTGACGGCAAGTCCCTCTTTTGGCCAAGACAAAGAACCTCGCGCACCTAAAGTGATTGAGTATCTCAGTGCCAGAGAGCTTTGAACGCTCATGGAGAAGGACCGTTGCCAATGCCATTCGAGTTGTTCGTATCGGCAAGACGGAAGACACTTTGCAAGGGATCATCGATCAAATTTCTGAGGCCACCCAAACAGAATTGAAGCTGTACCAGGATATTGACGGTTTAGAGATTGTGAAGTTCAGAGTCGGGAAGCGAGATCTCGGCGGTCACCTCAAGACTCTTGGGCTTTGTGAATGGAAAAGCGAGTGGGCATCATTCCGCAAGGTACCTGCGTTGGCAAAGGCGGAGACGTGATCTTCTATGCTGAACCGTCCCGTCGGCGCCCCGGCCAAATAGTTCATAAATGCCATTCAGTGAGTAGCCAGCTTTATCTAAGGTGCCCTCATCGACGCCAGGTTCAAAAACTCAGTAGAGATTGGAGCGCTCACACGGGTCTCGCTTGTGGTCCATTCCGACTTCAGCGAGTGACATGAGGAAGCGATCACGAATGAGCTCATAGCTATCGATCCCGACGGTCATCATTTGAGATTTTCGACACACTTGACTTCGCAAGCCAAGTCGCGTGCGTCGGTGTAGGTGGGCACGATCATGACAACTGCTATAATCATGATCGCAATCGCGATGGATACCTCGATCAAGCTGGTGCCTGTTCGACCATCATGAACAATGTTGTTATTCACAGCATTTTTTTGCGTTGTGCAGACATCTTGTGCACAACGTCGACGATGGAATTCGCCTGATCGAGGTCGCCTGATTGACGCAGTCCGTCGCTGATTTTTGACAGCTCGCCTCGAATATCGTTCATCGCCTGAGCATCTTTCCTCATGGAATCGAGGGCTTCGTTCAGTAGCCCCGCGTGATTCATGAGCATGTCTCTCTTGCGAAGCTTGAACTTCTTGGAGATCACTCCGTTCTTGAGCTCCTCCAAGACAACGCGGAATCGATAAAGCGGACCGGCGATTTGATGCGTGATCAATATGGCGAAAACTAGAGATATTGCCACGACAACAAAGAAGGCTGGCCAGAACCGTGCGTCGAGAGCCAGCATTTGTTGAGCGCTGGCGATGATCTCTTGATTGTTCTTACCTTGGCTATGGAGAGCCCAGACGGACGGTCCGAACATAAACCCCGCCAGAACAGTAAGGGTCACAAGTTGCAACATCATGAATTTGACGATAACGCCAAGTTGGAATGCCGGGTCAACGATATATTGACGGCGTCGAGGCATCGGGATTGCTGTGGACTTCGTCGTGGCCAACCGATCAGCGGGAGAGGTTGCGGTTTTCATTTTTTCTGACCTCAGAGTGCGAATTGAAATGCTACGAGGGACATAGGAAGAGCCTCGTGTTGGTTCTTATCGGAATCTCAAATTGAACCGTTCAGTTAGAGATGAAGATTCAGGATAATTCGCACCGGTCCCGCCAGCGAAAATTCGAACTGCATATTCCTGATGGGCTCTATGCTGTGCAGCAGGTGGCGATTGGGTCGACGTAGGGGGAAAGACCCCAAGTGCATCTGGGTAATGTTGCGGGGCATTCTTTTTCGGGCACGCGGCCGTCGGCAGCGCCGCCACCATCAGTTTACGAATGAGGCGGGATCTTGCCGCGAGAAGTGTCGGCGCGTTTCGAACGCTGACGAGGCGTATTCCGGCCTAATTTAAGCGAGCAGGACGTTGATGATGGCGCGGCAGAATTCTGGCAAATCGTCGGGCTTGCGGCTCGAAACAAAGTGGCGGTCGACTACGACGGCGGCGTCTTCCCAAATGGCGCCAGCATTCTCGAGATCGTCTTTGATGCCAAGGGAGCCGGTCACCCGAACACCCCGGTATATTTGGGCTGAAATAGGGATCCAGCCGCCGTGGCAGATGGCGGCAACGAGTTTTCCTGATTCTGAAAAATCTCGGACCAGTTGCAGCAGACCAGCATCCCGCCGTAACTTGTCAGGCATGAATCCGCCAGGAACGACCAGCCCATCAAAGTCATCGGCGCTCATGTCAGAGAACGCTGCGTCTGAGGGACAAGGGTATCCGTGTTTACCGGCGTAAGTCACGTGTGCCTCTGGGCCCGCGATGACCACTTCGGCGCCAGCCTCAATGAGGCGCAAGCGGGGATATTGGAGTTCGAGGTCTTCGTAGATATCGCCCACTAAGATCAGGACACGTTGGCCATCTAAAGGTCGGTTGGTCATTTTTCTTTCCTGGCACTGTTGCCGCGAATTTGATCTCGGCGTGTTCTTGCAAAAGAGTCGGCTCGAATCATACACGGCTCAAGTGCCGTGTCGAGCCATTGGTCGCTGGCGAGTCAATTGACTGATTTGGATTCGACGAGTCACTTGGTCCTTTAGACCGGAGTGGTTTTCACCTTGGACATCGCCGGAGTGGCGGCGTACGATGAGCCGCATCGGGGGCGTCTTGGCCTTGTGTACTTGTATCCCGGGCATTCTTAGGGTTACGAAAGTCCAGCATGGAATCTAAGGAGAACGAAGATCTCAAGGCGGCTTCAAAACCTATAAAGTACACCTTTGGCAAAGCGCTCATTGTCATCCTTCTGATTGTACTGAGCCCGACCTACTTTGGAGACCCGACGACAAACGCATTCAGTTTCGTATTGCACCATTTCGTCTTGAGAAGAGATGCTGATGAACTGCTGGGCGAACGAACCGAGGCTGAGCTGATCGAACTTCTGGGTGTTCCAGAAATTGCCTTTAGCCAAGCCGCGGGATGGCGGTTAGTGGTGGAACGCAATCTCGATTCACTGCTGTTTGGACTGAATCATGAAAAGGAACGCATTCGAAAAAACGCAGCTTCCTGGCTTGGAGTCTTTGAAGGCACGGCACGAGCTGCCGAAGCGCTGCGGCAGGCTCTGGGCGATCCAGAAGCCAGAGTTCGAGGGTACGCCGCCCAGTCTCTTGGCGAGCAGAGCGACATCGCTTTGATCCAGCGGCTTTCCCAAGACGAGAGCGGGTTGGTCAGGAGTTACGCCGCTGATGCCTTGGGGTTGCTTAGGACTCGATTTCCGTAAGCGAATTATCAAGCGGTGTCTTAGGAGAATGTTAATCCTAATCGAATCACGACGATTTGGACCATGTGTCAAAGACATGACCATGACGTTGACAAGGGAAGTGGAGACGACATCTTGATCCGACGATTTCTGAATACCGGGCAGGGAGAACCGGAGTTCCGCTGGCGCGGAGGTGACGTCTCTCGTATCGAAGGACTGACCGATGGCGTCTTTGCCATTGCCCTGACGCTCTTGGTCGTATCCTTGGAAGTTCCATCAACTTGGGCAGAGCTGAGAGCTGCCTTTGTGCAAATGCCCGTGTTCTTGGTTTGCTTCGCGCTGCTGTATTACATCTGGTATTCGCACTACATCTTCCACCGACGTTATGGCCTGGAAGACCGGGCGACTGTTTGGTTGAACGCTGTTCTGGTGTTCTTGGTGCTGTTCTATGTCTACCCACTCAAGTTCCTGGCACAGGCCCTATACACCGGCATCACTCATGGCAGCCCATATCAGCTTGATTCTATCGGCAACCCGATTGCCGATCCTGCCAGCACAACAGGGCAGGACTTCCTCTTAATCATTGAGGGGCAAGACATGCCTGACTTGATGATCGTGTACAGCGCCGGATACCTCGGGATCTTCCTCGTTCTTGCACTCGGTTCGTGGCATGCATGGCGATGTCGCAAAGAACTGGAACTGAATCCAATCGAGGAGTTGATTACGAAGGCTGCAATCCGGGAACAGGGGGTCATGGTAGTCTTCGCCCTTATCTCTCTCGCTCTCGTTCTTTCCAGCCGCGGCCTTGCTCCGCTGGGGGGGCTGGTTTACATCCTTGTTGGTCCAGTCCAGGGGCTTCTTGGTTGGTATACGGGCAAAACGGTATCCCGTGCGATGAAGAATGGAATTCAGGATTCCCAACCGAATCTGAAACCTAAAAAACGGGGCACAAAAAAAGGTAACTCACAAAAGTGAGTTGCCTTCATGTGGGCAACTACGAGCCGCCTTTGAGGTAGTAGCTATAGCGTCGTCAACGCTTGCAAGTAAAACAAAAACGCTGCTTCGTCTTCGTTATTTCCTGCGTTGCCGCTTGGTGCTGCAGGAAGGGTGCCTTGGATTGGGGCACCTTTATTTGGCAAGAAGATTCCCAGTCCGAGGCTAATTGTTGTTTCGGCACTGAGGGGGAAGTCGGCAAATACGTCGACTTCCCAACCGATGCTGTCTTCCATGTTCCCGTCTGTTGTCAGCACATCTTCATCATGTCACGCAGTCAAAACTGTGACGCCCAAGAATAGTCCTTACTTGGCATGAATGTCATACTAATCTGACCGGCCAAGACGTTGGTCATCGGCTTGATGTCCACGATGCCCCAGCGTGCGCGAGTATTAGTGTGGGCGTCCCAGTTGACTTGCTCATGGCGGTCAACAAAGAGAGGAACGAATCCAGTTTCATTCGTGTCGCCACCTTCAGAGAAGATGAAACGGCCAAATTTCGTGAACTTGCTCTCAGCATTGAATGTCAAGCCGATTTCGTCTTCGATGATCATGCCTTCGAGCTCGAGGTTCGTGCCATTGATGTCACCAGTTTCGTAAGCGAACTCAATGTTGTAGTCGAGGCATGCTGCGACGTCTGTAAGGTCGCCAGAGAAACGATTACCAAAGACATGGGCAAAGGTGTCAGCAGGCACGCCAAAGCCTAATGTTGTCGATGTGCCACCGCTACCATTGGCATTCACGAAGAAGTCGTAGAGATCCAAAACATGGTTCTCGATGGTGTTCAACGTGAAGAACGCCGCGTAAGCTTCGTCATCATCAAAGCCGCCACCAGAAAGGTGTGAAGAGTAAGGATGACCGGCAGCGTTGTATGCGTTGCCCGTGTCAAATTTCGCCCAAACGAGTGTCGGGCTCCATTCTTTTTGACCCCACCATAGAAGCGTCGCATCGAAACTCTTGCCACCGTAGAAGCTGTTGTCGCCGAAGTGCAGCTCATTACCCCAAACGATTTCCTGACGTCCAACACGGACACCGATTTCGTCGCGTCCGAAGAGCTTGTCAATAAATGAAACACCATTTTCCAAATGTTCGACTCGTAGGCGATTGGAGCTTGAATTGTGGTGGGGAAGCCAATCGTGTCAATCGGCAATCCCGTGGATACACCCATTCCCAGTCTTTGAGTTTGTCGGATGGGGATGCGTCGCTGCTATTGCCTCGGGAGCCGATCGCAGAGACGGTAGCACGTGAAAAAGTGAGGGTGACCGGCACAATAGCCCACAGCGGGCGCTATGGATGTGCTGGTCGCTCTGTCATTTTGGGGGCTGCAGCGCATTCAAGACGCGACTTCCGCCGCCCTGGCAAATTGCTCTGAGGCTTCGTTGGTTTTCCTTTGTATCTCACTTGCTGAGCAGGCACTGTTTAGATGCAACTCCCTTGGCCCTCATATTCGGTTTGAAGAAGAATGATGAACCTGACCTATAACCTACTCATCGTATTGATGATCGTCGGTGCAAGTGCCTCTGCGCCGGCTCAATTCACAAACGTGCATTACCATCCGCTCAGCGCCGCTTCGATGGGCGTGAATAGTGATATCGCGAGAGCCGGAGATGTGAATAGCGATGGCATCGTCGATTACATGATCGGCACATCTGGTGATGGGGGGAACGGTGGGCATGTCATTGTCTATTCTGGGGCTGATGGCTCTGAGCTCCACCATATTGTCGGTGCTTTAGGTGGTGGACGCGTTGGCATCTCTGTCTCTGGTATCGGCGATGTGAATGGCGATGGCTTTGATGACTTCATGACCGGTGTTGCCCAAAGTGCCGGCGGAGTAAGTTCATCGATCGGCGCGCAAGTCTATTCTGGTTTGACCGGCACGCCGCTCTACACGATTCCATATCCCATCGATTCTGACCAAGAGACAGCCGTTGTTGCGCGTTTCAGTGATATCACCGGGGACGGCATGCCTGATTTTGGCGTTGGCTTTCCTAAGTCCGGTATCACTATGGGCGGAAGAGTCATGCTCTTCTCCGGTTTTGATGGCACGTTAATCAGGGAGTACATTGGTATTGCCGACGACTTCATGGGTTCGAGCCTTGCTAATGCCCATGACGTCGATGGGGATGGTGTGAATGATGTCTTAGTCGGGTCGACTCAAACGAAATTCTCTACCGCCTTCTATGGAGCAGGTCGTGTCGATCTATTTTCGGGTGCGACTGGCGCGCTCATTCATTCCACCGTCGGCTACCCGATGGGAGTCTTTGGGTCGTCCGTCTTAGGACTTGGTGATATTAATCAGGATGGTATTCCTGACTATCTGGTAGGGGCACCGGGGCTGAATATCAATAACGGCGCGATGCTGGCATATTCAGGCTCGGATGGCAGCCTGATCTACACGGCTTTCTTTCCCGGCGTAGCCGGGTCTTTGGGGCGAGAACTTCGCACCATCGGAGATCTCAACGGTGACAACATCGTAGATTTTTCAGCCGAGAATGCATTTCCTGGTGGGTCAAACTCGAGACTCTATTCCGGCGTAGATGGCAGCGTTTTGGTTTCTCCGCCAGTGCCGACTTTATTCCCGTTTCCTGGCCACGCGATTCAGTCATATACGGGGATTGGCGACATCAACAATGATGGTAATCCCGATCTGGCCAGCGTCACATTTCGCCATGACAGTAGTTTCCCGAATCAAATTGAGGTCTACACCTTTCTTTCAGGCATCCATCCGGTGCTCAGCTACTCCTCCCAATCCGGGAACCTGCCCCAACTCACTTTGACATGGAGCCAAGATCCCAATGATTCTTTTGGGGCATCGGGCAGACTCGCTTGCACTGGTGCCAGCCCTGGTGCTTCCGGCTTGATTCTGGCCAGCCTAGCCTCTGCCGATCTTCCCGTTTTCGGATTCGACCTCTTGGCAGCGGTTGATCCGATCAATCTCGTACTCACCGCGACTTTAGGTGCAACGGCCGCTGGCACTTTCCACGCCGGCCAAATTTCGCGACGTAACCCAGCGATTGCTGGCAGCAAGCTATTCGTTCAATTCATCGAAACCGCACCGGTCATCCGCGCTTCTAACGGCATCCGCTTCATCGCCATTCCTTAGCGATCTTCCGATTCAATTGGGATGAGCGGCAAGAATCGTCTAAGTCCGAATACGGCGTAGGTATGCGCGACTCGTGTAAGCCGGCGATCTATGAGCGAGGAGGGCGTCCGCCCTTGGAGTTTTTGGCGGCACCCACGGTCACGATGCCGATGACGATAGCGACGGTTGTTGTGGCCACGGTCTTGAGACGCTGGGTCCAGGGTGGGCTGCCTTTTTTCTGCTTGTCGCTTTCGGTCTCTTGATATCTCGCGCGAAAACAGTGGTGGGTGAAGTCTTCGCAGTTCTTGGTGACCAGCGCGTACTTGCCATCCCAGGCGTTAGGATTGCTCAAGACACGGTGGGCTTCTTCACAAGTAGCTTGCCCGTGGGCGATTGATTCTGGTTGAGCTTGAACGCGTATCTTCCTGCCCTTTGAAAACTCCTCCAAAGAGGACTTCACAATCTTGGCTTCGCTTCCGCTGCCAAATTCGCCATTGAAGTGGATGATTTGTTGGGCGCCAATATAGATACCGACGTGGGAATACACTTTTCCTGGCACGCCAACCAAGTCGCGCTTGAGGACAGAACCGGCCGCATAATCATCGAGGGAAGACGTCTCAGTAGTCATGATTTGGTGGTTCTCCTAAATGCTGGGCAGTGTGCCTTCAATCATATGTGACGCTTCGCACTCAAACAGGCGCTATTCGTGGAGACCTGGCAATATTACAGCGATTGAGATTTGCTTGCCAGATAGGCCTCATGGCGTGGCATTTCGCGAAGTTTCAGATAAGCAGTGGTGTCTTGCCTGGACATGTTCGGCCGGATTTTGAGAAAAGCGCCGATTTTTCAGTGGATCCTCCTCCCAGTCCGGCTTTGTCTGTTGGAGGACACGACACATGGCAAAGCCGAATCGAGACAGATTGATCATGAAGGCGCGAGAGGGCGACGGATCCCGGCCACAATATGTCACTTGGCGCCTTGTTGACTCGAACAAGAACGTCTCGCACGAGAAGTCGATCTCTTCTAACTTGAAAGCAAATTTCGGAAGGGGCATGGGCGGGCCGAACTTCTACTACGAGCCTGTTGTTCCTGCCGGGACTTATCAGCTGCAAGTTGAAGTAAATGGTTTCAGACAGACGGATGAATCGATTACGATCGAGCGCGGCCAAGACGTCCAAAGGACTGTCGAACTCAAATCGAAGAAGAAATGAAATCTCATACTTAGGGCTAGAGAATGACGAAGCGCACCCAATCAAAAAGATTTTCAGGAGAGCGCTTCTCCGTACTCCTTCTTGTTCTATTCTTAGGCGCGGTTTCATTTTGGTTCTTCGACTCGTTTCTCAATCCGGCCGATGAAATTGTGATAGATGGAGATGATGCGTCTGTAAGCGATAGTGAGAAGCCACAGCCGCCTCAGTCGAATCATCCCTCTCGCAACAAGAGAAAGGCTCCAAGCCGCTCAAAGGAGGCAAAAGCGACCGAGCAGGAAACTTTGGCGCACCCGATCATCGGGAAGCGCGGACTCGTATTCGTAAATGACGAAACTGGCGTTCGATTCGGCGTTGCATCGGCAATTATCACGATCGAGCAGCCCAAAGACCAACTGCGATGGAATTGGGGTCGGTCTGGGAAGCAAGCGCAAACAGGTTCAGAAGGACATTTCTCTATTCTGTCAACCTGCACTCCTCCGTTTGACGTGCAAGTTTGGGCCAAGGGCTACATCTCGAGGGTCGTGCGCGTGACCGCCGCAGATTACGCCAGCGACAAGCCAATCGAGATCGAAGTGCAGTCATCGCAAAGAGCCTGGATTTCAGTTCGTATGATTCCTGACAACGGTGGGGCCATGGTTGATGGGGCACGCATCGAGATGCGAACGGGGGGATCAAGCTGCGGCTCGCTCCGGAATCGCCTGCGCGTCGAGTCTTTTCACTCGGTGAACGATCTGCCGCAGTTGCATGGAACGAAAAGGAAGGCGCCAACGGCCAATGGCCATTTCTTTTTCACTCGCGAGGGCCCAGCCGGGTTGCCACGTAAAGAGACGGCTCATGGTGGTCAATCAATCATTGGTTCACTCGACATATCGCGCCGGGAAAAGTGGGTTGCCTTGCTGTGGGAAGACGAGCCAATTCAAATCGTGGAAATCCCTGCCGACGATGAAATCGCTGAATTTGTCATTCACGAGTATGACATCGCAAACATCGAGTCGACTTGCAGCCGCTGATTGAACCGCTCTATGTCTTCAGCATGACCTGCTACTTCAGAAGCTGACCCCCATATCTCCTATCATTGCCGCTGGCCGAAGTATGTGGTGGTCATACACGGCCCGATCCAATTCGATGCGGTACGGAGGGTGCTGTGACATCACGAAAAAAAAGACTGCTCTTTGATGCTTTAGACAATGTCTTTGAGCCAGCTGACGAATTTGATCAGCCAAAACCCAAAAAGAAGCCCCGATCCGTGAAAAAGAAGTCAACTGTGAGGCAGTCTGCGAAGCCTAAGCGGTACAAAGACACGGGCTTATCTCCTATCCAGGCCTCTGAGTTCAAGTTGAGCTTCGAGAAGGCCGGCGCGGTGGGGCTTGTGGTGCTTTTGCTCATTGCTGTTGCCTATTGGTTGGGGGTGAGCCACGGCGAAGACGGGATTCTTGGCGAAGAACCGACAAAATTGAGCCGCGAAACAAACTCGAGCAATGCCGTATTTGATCGATCTGGCAATCACTTTGCCATCAAAGCGGCGACTCTCAGCTACAACGAATTCACCGAAAAATCGGCGAAAAAGCAGGCCGTAGAGTTTCTAAGCCTCTTGTGGAATGAGGGTTATGGGGATGCCATCCATTCCTATAACGACGACCCCAGCGACCCAACTCAGGGTCAAATCATCCTCTGGGTGGGGCGTTCCGACAGTCGTAAACGTCTCGCCCGCAAAGCAAAAAGTATCCGCTCTTTGCAAAGCGTCCACGGGACCCCTTTCAAACGTGCCTACATCACGTTATTTTCGGCCCCCAAAAAGGAAGATTAAAGCCAGATAGAGCTGGCGATCTTCTTGGTTGAGCAGAATTTGAGGAGTGAATTGTGTCCTTACACAAAAGTCTTGCAAGCGGCAGTAAACTCGCACGCCAACGTAGTGTCTTTACACGGGCCGAACGCATCGAGAAATTGATGGAAGAAGGCCGTTTCGTCGAGGGCGATTACGTCTACGGCCTTCCTAAAGTTCGTACCTCCTTCAAAGTGAAGGGCGGCAAGAAGAAGAAGAAGGATGAAGAAGACGAGTAGTTCTGCGTGAAACGAGGCCCTGTGGCTCAGCTGGTAACAGTGTGAGTGATGGGGCTTCTGAACGTTTGCATTCAGGGCTTTGATGCCCAAGTTCTCTTTCCACAGACGTTTTCTCGGCACAGAGCCGTAGAATAAAGGTCTTTGGCGCCTCTGGCATCTTGACCCCCACATTCTCCTCATACAGGTTCCTGACCAATTGAGGATACCCCACAATCGAATGTGGGCTTGCCGGGTCGATTCTCATGACAGCATCAGACAGCGAACTTATCGAAATTTTCTCCGCGATCCAGGGAGAAGGTCCGATCATAGGCCTGCGTCAGGTTTTCGTGCGCTTTGGCAAGTGTGATGTCAAATGCGACTACTGTGACACGCCCCTATGCCATGTTCCCCTGAGTCATTGCAAAATTGAGTCTGCTGCGGCCAGCCGCAATTTCGAAAAGCACCCGAATCCTGTCGCTGTCGAGCAGTTGGCCGCCTGGGTGCAAAGGTTAGACACAACTCCTGGACTTCATCATTCCATTTCCCTTACGGGCGGCGAGCCACTCCTTCACGCCAAGACGATTGTGGCGCTGAAGCCTCTTCTTGGTCCGTCCGCTTTACCCTTCTATCTCGAAACCGACGGTCATTTGGTGAAAGAGCTGGAAGAGGTGCTGGATGTGATTGATTTGGTTGGGATGGACATCAAGGTTGAGTCGGCCACAGGTTTTCCTGCTAAATTCGCTGACAATACCCAGTTTTTGAAGACTCTGATCGATGCCGACAAGGAAGTCTTCGTCAAGATCGTTATTTGTCAAAGCACAACTGATGATGAGCTGCGTCAAGCAATGGACGTAATCCTTAAGACGGCACCGAATACCCGAACAATACTTCAGCCTGTGACGCCCTTCGCCGGGCGTGGTGTCCCTCCGACGCCTGAACGCTTGCTTGAAATCGATCTCTTGGCGCGCATTACTTTGCCCCAAGTGTTTGTCATTCCCCAGACCCACAAGATGTTGAATCAGCTATGAGCTTGCCAACTATCGCTATCGTCGGCCGACCTAACGTCGGCAAGTCCTCATACCTCAATGCCGCGATCGGTCGAAGAATTTCGATTGTCGAGGCGACACCCGGTGTGACACGTGATCGCGTGGCCGTGGAGATCGATTGCGGTGACCGTACTGCAATCTTGGTCGACACCGGCGGCATCGGTGTCGTCGATGAGGTCAAATTGGACGATGATATCGAGGGGCAAATCGACATTGCCCTTAATCTCGCCGATTGCCTTATCTTCTTGGTGGATGCCAAGGTGGGCATTACTCCCTTAGACCAAAGAGTGGCGCGCCTGCTGCGCAAGTTAAACAAGCCAATCGTCTTTTGCGCCAACAAGATTGATCATCCTGGCAAGAATCATATGGCCACCGAATTCTTGCGCCTGGGATTGGGTGAACCGCTGATCCTTTCGACGAAAGAGGAGATCGGTGTTCAAGAGGCATTGGAGCAGGCATTCGCGAAAATCGAAGATTACTCCGGATGGGGTGACGACGGTATTGACCCTGATATACCGCGCATTGCTTTCG
>JBLINQ010000021.1:0-43384 GCA_047639315.1 Planctomycetota bacterium | reverse complement strand
GTGGCACAGGGACGCCGATGTTGCACATCTCCGCCAAGTTGGCGCCCTTGCCACCAAGGAGCGCCTTCATGTCGGCTCGTCCTTCTGCCTGCCCATCACCGAACTGGTATACGTATTTCATGAGCGGTATCTCTTTTTCGTATTTTACATCCGTCGCTTATTGCCGAGCGGAACCATGTCACTTGTTTCGATGCGGTCAATCCGCCAAGCACTTTCGATAATAATGCGGTGAATCATCTCGGCTGGATATTGCTCGGCATTCGGCACCTTAGGCAAGCGAATGACAGCAGTGTCCTGGTCAAATGTCACGACTTCTTTCATCGAAGGGAACTCATTCTCGGCAACGTCTTGGGTCGCTTTCGTCGGAATGATCAGGTAGCGCGATTCGAGAACGAAAGTCACTTTGGCGTCACGCTTATTGGACGTCAGTTGCAATATCTTGACTTTGCCGTCATTCGACTCGAAAAGCTCATCCACCACTTCAATGTCATCGACATTGCCAATGTATTCCTCCACGGTTTCTTTGGCTTCGTCCCACCAAAGTGCGAGATCCGAGGGATCCATGTTGGCACCAGTCATGAAATCGAAGCTCAGGCACTTGGATACGTGCAGAGGATTTTGATTCTCGTAGGCCCATTGGAGGTAGTAAATCGTCTGTTTTGGGCTGCTCTGGCTGTATCCAGGAGGGGGGGTGTCCGGTGGATAACTGACGCACGCACAATTGAGAGCCAAGAGAAGGACAATGAGTGGGAATCGGGTATACATGGCAGCTCCAAGTCGTTTCGGGAGGATCCAGGCCTAAGTTATCAGTGCGGCCTTCATCACACAAATGACTACGACAGTTATGTCGTTACGTTTCAATAGTTTATGGCGATTAGTGAAGCGAAGCGCTGCCACGTCGCAAGGCTGAAATATGGCGAATTAACCATCCAAATCCCGGCCGAAAGCCGCTCCACTAAGTCAAAGCAGCAGCCTAACTTAGGATCCCTTGCAAAGAGAAACATACCGAGCGTACAATGCGCCCCGCTTGGAAAACACCGCTCCTCAAATCTAGCATGATTGAGAACGACGAGGATTCGTAACATATGGCGCGACAACTACTTGGGCAAATTCTTCAAGCCCAGGGTGTGATTGACGACAAGCAGATTGATGACGCCGTTCGGCTTCAGAATGATGCCGGACTCAAATTTGGACAGGCCCTCATAAAAATGGGCCATATTACGGATGAGCAATTGGCTCGTGCTTTGGCCCGACAGTCCAAGTTGCCTTACGTCGATCTATCCAAAGGTAAGATCAGCGATGACGTCATCAGCCTGATTCCCGCCAATCTGGCTGAGGAATACGGCATCATCCCCATCAAAGTTCAGGGCGGCGACGTGATCGTGGCCTTGGCAGACCCAATGCAGGTCTTCAATCTTGAGAATCTGACCTTCCTCCTCAATATGAAGTTCCGCTGCGCCATTTCGTCTGAAACGGTGCTGAAAGAGGCCTTCCGCAAGTATTACGCTGTCGATGCCGACCTGTCGGACGATAGTGCTGGTGGCAAGAAGGAAGACGAAGACGAAGACGCACCGATCATCCGTCTGGTCGACAATATGATCGAAGACGCCGTTCGTGTTCGCGCGTCGGATATTCATTTTGAGCCCTTTGATGACGAGATCCGGATCCGCTTCCGAGTCGATGGCGTTTGCAAGACGGTTGCCCGTCATCCGAAGCATCTTCACGGCCCTATCATCTCGCGCATGAAAATCCTGGCGGGCATGGACATATCTGAAAAGCGCAGGCCTCAGGATGGTCGCATCAAAACCCGGGCTTTGTCGAAAGAGATCGACATGCGTGTGAGTGCGTTGCCGGCGATCAAGGGCGAGAGCATCGTCTGTCGTATTCTGGACAAGGTTGAAGGGCTTGTGTCCCTTGAAAAGCTTGGCTTGGATAGCTCGGACCTCGAGCGCTTCGACAAGATTATCAAGCGTCCGAACGGTATCTTTCTTGTCACTGGTCCAACCGGTTCCGGTAAGACGACATCTCTCTACGCCGCGCTGAAGAAACTCAATCGCCCTGATTTGAAGATCATCACGGCGGAAAACCCAATCGAATACAATCTGAAGGGCATTAACCAATGCCAGGTGAAGCACTCGATCGGCTTGGACTTCTCAAGGATTTTGCGTGCCATGCTTCGGCAGGCACCAAACATCATTCTTGTCGGTGAAATTCGAGACGAAGAAACTGCGGCGATCGCGACGCAAGCTGCGCTCACTGGGCATTTAGTCTTCTCGACTTTGCATACCAATGATGCTCCCAGTGCGATCACTCGACTCATCGAAATGGGCGTGCCTTCTTACATGGTTTCAACATCTTTGGTTGCGGTCATGGCGCAGCGCCTTGTTCGTGCCTTGTGCCTGAACTGTCGCGAACCCTATGAGCCTTCGGCGCCGGAATTGGCAACCGTCGGCCTGACGGTAGAGCAGGCCCAAGGCGGGCAAGTCTATCGATCCAAGGGGTGCGATAAATGTACTCACAGCGGCTATTCGGGCCGAATTGGCATCTTCGAGTTGATGACCGTCGATGAAGACTTGCGGGAGCTCACCTTCAAAGGAGCGTCGCATCTTGAGTTGCGCAGGCAAGCACTTCTGTCTGGCATGACGACCTTGCGCACCGATGGTGCCAGGAAGATTGTCGCCGGCCGAACTAGCATCGAAGAAGTACTCCGGGTCGTTAGCCAGGAAGTTGGCGACGCCTAAAAAGGAACACCATGACAGACCTGAATCAGATCCTCGATTTTTGTATCGAAATTAGTGCTTCGGATATTCACATCACGGTTGGTCGTCCGCCCGTCTTGCGGCAAAGCGGACGAATGAAATCGATCGAAGGCGATGTTCTCCAGCCAGCCGACACTGAGGCCATGGCGATGACTATCATGCCTCAGCGGCTTCAAGAAGAGTTTAAAGAACTCGGCTCCGTTGACTTCGGTATGAGCTATGGAGATAAAGCACGCTTTCGTGTCTCCATTCTTCGTCAAAAAGGCAACGTTGGCATGGTCCTGCGATTGATCCCGTCGAAGCTCCTTAGTTTCGAGCAGATCGGCTTACCCGACCACGTCAAGAAGCTTCTGACAAAACCTCGGGGCATGATTCTGGTGACGGGGCCAACAGGTTCCGGCAAGACGACCACGCTTGCCACCATGATCGATCACATCAATCAGACTCACGAACACCACATCATTACTGTTGAAGATCCGATCGAGTACTACCATCAGCACAATAAGTGTGTCATCACGCAGCGAGAGATCGGCGTCGATACACCGGACTTCTCAGAAGCGATGCGCCGGGCCTTGCGTCAGGATCCGGATATCATCCTGTTGGGTGAAATGCGCGATCTCGAGACGATTTCAACAGCGATCACTGCCGCCGAGACCGGACATCTTGTTTTGGGAACCTTGCATACAACGGGCTCAGCTCGAACGGTCGATCGTATCATTGACTCCTTCCCAGTCGATCAACAAGAGCAGGTACGAACTCAGTTGGCCGGCGGACTTCTGGCAGTCATCTCGCAGGTCTTGGTGCCCCGCATCGACCGCAAAGGTGTTGTCGCCGCATTCGAATTGATGATCAACTCACCGGCGATTGGCAATCACATTCGCAAGAACGAAACCTACAAGCTCTATTCCGAGATCCAGACCGGAAAGCGTCGTGGCATGCAACTCTTAGATGACCACCTCTTCCAGCTCTATCAAGAGGGGGTCATTTCGGACGAGTCCGCATTGGCCTTGGCGCAGAGAACGCAAGAAATGAAGGAAAAGGTACTCGGCTGATGGCAGGACCGAATCGAAAAAAACTCCTTGGTCAAATCCTGAAAGAAATGCGCCTCGTTCACGAGGGGCAAATTCAGGAAGCACTTGGACTTCAAAAAGAAGAGGGCGGCCAAATCGGCCGCATCTTAGTCAATCTTGGGCACCTCAAAGATGGCGACCTCATGGAGGCGCTTGCGACCCAAATGGGAATCATGAAGGTTGATCTCGAAGGTCGCCAGATTCCTGAAGACTTGGTGTCGCGGATGGACTCCGCAACCGTCAACATCTTCCGCGTGGTGCCATTTGCCCAAGAGGGTGGCATGGTCAAGGTTGCTATTGCTGATCCAACAAACTTGAGCTGCTTAGATGATGTCCGATTCATTCTTGGTTGCGAGTTAGAAGCTTACTTCGCTCCACCAGATCAAATCGATGAAGCCATCAAAGCAAACTTCCAAGAACGTGCAGAGGATATGGATTCTCTCATCGACGAGTTGGAAGGGATGGACCCTGGTGCTTCCAGCATTGACGATCAAGACTCTTTGTCTAAGTCGACGCCGGTCGTCAAACTACTCAACTATGTGTTGTTTATGGCTATTCGTGATCAGGCCAGTGATATCCATATGGAGCCTTTCGAAGACGAATTCAAGATTCGTTATCGCATTGACGGTGTGCTCTTTGAATTGCGTTCGCCTCCGGCGCATTTGGCGACGGCTCTGGTCTCGCGTGTCAAAGTCATGGCTAACTTGGATATCGCTGAAACGCGTATGCCACAGGATGGTCGCATTGACCTGATGGTCGGTGGACGCAAAGTTGACGTGCGTGTTTCGACGTTGCCAACCTTGTACGGCGAAAGCTGTGTGCTGCGTGTCTTGGACAAGACCGTGGTAAACCTCGATCTCAATAAGCTTGGGCTGAGCGGGCCCGAAGTGGCAACCATACGCCGCCTCATCGATCTTCCTCATGGAATCATCTTGGTCACTGGGCCAACTGGTTCTGGTAAGACGACAACGCTTTACGCCGCGCTCAACGCTGCTGACAGTGAAGAACAGAAGATCATCACCACCGAAGATCCAGTCGAGTATGAGCTTCCAGACATCGTCCAGGTTCAAGTGAACGAAGCTCTTGGTGTTTCTTATGCCGATTGCCTGCGCTCCATCCTCCGACAAGATCCAGACAAAATCCTGGTAGGCGAGATCCGTGATCGAGAGACGGCCCAGATTGCCGTGGAAGCATCACTCACTGGACACGTTGTGTTCAGTACTCTCCATACGAATGATGCGGCCTCCGCCGTGACTCGTCTCATCGATATCGGCGTGCAGCCATTCTTGATCGCCGCAACCCTGGAAGCTGTGGTTGCTCAACGGTTGGTTCGTACAATCTGCGAATCTTGCAAGAAACCGTATGCTCCGCCCCAAGACTTGTTGGATGATCTCGGCATCTCCGCTAGCGAAGCAGGCGAGATTAAGTTCTTCTCTGGCACTGGCTGCGAGGCCTGCTATGGGACGGGATACAAAGGCCGCATGGCTCTGTTCGAAATCTTGACGGTAACAGATCGAGTTAAAGAGGGAATTATCGCAGGGGCCAGTTCCACTGCCCTGTCGGAAATCGCTCGTTCAGATGGGATGCGACCACTTCGAGAAAGTGGACTCACAGCAATTTATCAAGGCAAGACAACACCCGAAGAGGTGATCCGCGAGACGGTCTTCCACTAATAGGATCTAAAGATGCCAGACAATCTGAAGAAGCGTCGTGACAAGTTTAAGACGTCAACGAAAGCGCAATCACCACAACAGCAGGGAGAGAAGAAACCTCTCTTTGGTGGCGGCCGCGTTTCGCGACAAATGAAGACGCAGTTTTCGGTTCAATTTTCAACATTGCAAGACGCGGGTCTCCCAGTTCTTCGCAGTTTAAAAATTCTCGAAGGACAAATGCCTCCCGGACGTTTCAAGACCGTCTTACAAGCAGTCGGAGAGGACGTCGAAGGCGGTAGCCCTCTGTCCGAGTCCTTCTCTAAGCATCCAAAAGTATTCGATACGCTTTACGTCAACGTCGTTCGCGCAGGCGAAGCCGGCGGTATGCTGACAGAGGTCTTTCAGCGCTTGGCTGACTTCATGGAACGCAGCGATAAACTGATGCGTCGAGTGAAGGGTGCTTTGGCCTATCCGACTTTCGTCGTACTCTTTGCGATCGCCGTCTTGACGTTCATTATGATCGTCGTTGTGCCGCAGTTCGAAGAGATCTTCGGAAGCATCGGGCAAGACTTGCCTCCTATGACGCGCATGTTGATTGACTTCAGCTCGAACATGGCGACCTATTGGTATCTCCTGATTCTCATTCCATTCGCTCTGTATGGAATGTGGAAGATGATTCGGAAATCACCTGGTGGCCTCATGTTCACGGACCGAGTCAAACTGCGTGTCCCACTCTTTGGAGCTCTTCTCAAGAAGACCCAGATTTCGCGCTTCGCTCGTACCTTGGGAACACTGTCAACTTCCGGTGTCCCATTGCTTGAAAGCCTTGATATCGTGAAGGGCACGGCAACGAACGAAGTTCTGCGTCAAACCGTCGAAAACGTCAAGTCAAGTGTGAGCGAGGGTGAGAGCATTGCCGAGCCCTTGGGCGAAAGTGGCATCTTTGATGACATGGTCGTCAATATGGTTGACGTCGGCGAAGAAACCGGTGAACTCGATCGCATGTTGATGAAGGTTGCGGATCGCTACGACGATGAAGTTGATTCAACCGTTGCCGCCATGCTCAGCATTCTCGAGCCCATGTTGATCGTTGTCATGGGTATTGTCGTTGGATTTATCGTGATCGCTCTGTTCATGCCTTTGTTGGATATGCAGGGAAGTATCTAAGTCTCCTGTAGTTTTGCGATTGATGCCAATCATGCGTCGATCGCGAAACGAACTCGCTTTTATGTCGTCTTGATATCGATGGGCGCAGAAGGTGAGTGTCAACCCCGCAAGGGGGGGCGAGTCCGCTTGGCCAGAATGGCCGATGGATGTGTCCAAGTCAGAGTTAGACCCTGGGCGGTGGTAGGATTTAATCGTGCCGAGAAGCTCGGAGGAACGATGCTGCGGCTTCTCTTGAGGCAGCCAGCGCACCTTGAGTTTGCTGTGAGCTACGGTCACTGGTTTTTGGGGAGACCTATGTCGATTCGGCGTCGCGCCACCATTGTTTTTCTCGTTGTGAATGCGATCACGCTTGCGCTGATTGCCGCCTCCGTTTTTAACGAGACTCGTGGTGCTCGCAATCGTCTCAAGGCCGATCGAGAATCCATCGCTAAAGGCACTGCCGAAGTGCTTGCCAACAGCTTTAAGGTGAGTCTCGAAATCGAACTGCTTCGGGCTCTTGAAAAATCTCTCGACCGCAAAAAAGATCAAGACGAATACGACGAGTTTGCCATTGCCTTGGCCCTGTCAGACTTGAAGTACTGGGATGAAGATCCCCTGGTCACTAAGTACTTGGACCGGGTTTTCTTTGTGCGGTTCTCCGAGTCAGATATCAATCGATTCAATCCGCGTCCGCGACTCATCATGGATGCCGAAGAGTCAGCCAAACTCAGCAAGAGTTTTCTTCGTGAACGAGTGGCTCGTGCCAATGGCATCGAGACGTTCCTAGATGAGAAGGGGCAAGTGGTGGTTTACGGCAAGGTTGATCCGACAGTCTCACCAGACTGGGGTTATTACTTCCGTATGAATCTCATCGAGTCCGAGGGCTTTGACCCAGTGGAATCGGTCCGTCGTATTCTTTTCTATGCCATTCCCGGCATGTTGATCCTGTTGGCGATGCTCTATTACTTCTTGAATCGTTTGGTCCTGATACCACTTTCTGAGACTGAGAAGGCTGCGGTTCGAATTTCTTCCGGCGACTACGACCAACCTATTGCCTTCGCCTCTCGGAATGACGAGATCGGGTCTGTCGCCCGGGCAATGAATGCCATGATGGCTCAGCTCGCTGAATACCGGACTCGTATGCAAGGCAACATTCATGCCGCCACCGAACGCTTTAAGCGAGCCGAGCAGCATTTGGTCGTTTCGGAGCGCTTGGCAGCCATGGGGCGCATTGCTGCCGGCATTGCTCACGAAATCAATAATCCACTTGGTGGCATCTTGAACGCCATTCGCAGGCTTGGTTCTCCGGACCTTCCAGAGGATCGACGGGAGAAATACCAAAACGTGGCGGAAGATGCGGTCAGAAGAATTCAATCCACGGTACAGAGGGTTTTGGCGACGTCACCGCGGCATACGCCGCAGGTTGAGACCGTTAAGATCCTCTCGTCGGTCGAGCAAGCCAAAGAATTGGTAGCCCACAAGACCAGGCAGTCCCAAATCGAGCTCAAGATCGATGTCGCCGATTCTCTTGAGGTTGTGGGCGATCCGAATGAGTTGAGCCAGATCTTCCTCAATTTGCTGATTAACGCATGCGCCGCCGTTTCTGAGCGTTCTAAGCCCCTCATTGAGGTTCTTGGTGAGGAGATTGGGGATGAAGTCCTGATAACGGTGAAAGACAATGGCATGGGGATGACGGCGGAAGTCAAAGAGCACGTCTTTGACCTGTTTTTCACCACGAAAAGCGGAAACAAGGGAACCGGACTGGGCCTTGGGATCGTACACAATATGGTGACGGGACATGGCGGCAGAATTTCGGTAGAAAGTACTCCCGAAGAGGGCAGTATTTTCAGACTTTACCTGCCTCGTCGTCGTCCAGAGTGAATCAGAACCCGAAGAGTTGGATCTATCATGAAAATTGACGTGAAATCGTTGGTCATCGTGGCGCTATTAGTGGCGGTCGGATTTCTGGCCCGTGGAGGCACCGATAGTGCTTTCGCTCGGTTCAGTGGGACCGACAACAATGGTGACATGATTGCGGTAACAGGGGAGTACGGGAACGGCACGACCGTCCTCTGGGTGATTGACACAAAGTCAAAGCAGCTCGCGGCTTACCGCAGTATCAATGGCTCCACCGTTGAGCTCGTTGGCGCCCGTCGTATTGAGCATGACCTAAAGCTGATCACCTATCGAGACCGAACTCCAGACGCATTTATGCCACTTAGTCTGGAGAAGCATTACCTCGATTATCGGAAGGGAAAAGTGGAGACATCGTCCCCAGCAGGGGCCGCTCCAGAGAAAGAGCCAACGAAGAAAGAAAAGTGACTTTTCAAACGGGGCTGCTTAAGCGTAGACTGCGCCAGCTTCACTGAAGGGATTAGCTTGTTTGAGGAGAATGTCGGTGCCCGAGAAAGAAGAATTCATTTCACTAGAGAAAGCTCTTAAGGAGCTTAGGCTCAAAGAAGAAGAGCTGAAACGACTCGTTTCAGAAGGTGAAATTCGCGCGTTCCGTGATGCGGACAAAATGAAGTTCAAGCGCGAGGACATTGAGAAACTCAAGCAGGACACTGGGAAAACCATCAAATTCCAAGATGAGTCCAGTGACACCCTGACAGACGATCTCTTATTCGACGAAGAAATCGAAGATCTTGACCTCGACGATGAAATCGGAATGGCGACAGCCCCGATTTCCAGCGACGAGACATTCATCGACGACGCCGACGTCAAAAAATCATCTGTTTCCAAGACACGCGTGACTCGCACACAGCCAGAGGCTGCTGGCGGTACTCGCGCTAAGACAACAACAATCCGTCGTACAACCGGTCGTTCGACACAGATTAAGTTGGCTGAGGACGCGGCTGTTGGTCAAATCCACCCAGCATTCATGGGTCTTATGATCCTGACATCGCTGATTATGTTTGCAGGAATGTTCATCTGGTATGACATTGCTCGCGGCGAATGCTCAAGCATTGGCGCGAACATTGGTGAAAAAGCCAATGGCGTGTTTGGCAACGAAAAGTAAGCCAAGCCGAATGAATTCAAAAAGCCCTCGGACTCTTCCGAGGGCTTTTTTTTGTATTCACGTCCCAGTAGGCCCTGTTCGGGCTGACGTATGAATCGTCGGCGCTTGGCCATAGCAGCCCATCAAACTTGATTCCATGTTTGCCGTAACTGATGAGTCCCTCATCTCTGGTATCTTTTTAGCCGTAAGAAGACTCTAAGGAAAAAAACATGCGAAACGTCTTTTCATGCCTACTTTTA
Source organism: Planctomycetota bacterium (assembly GCA_047639315.1). Classification (GTDB taxonomy): domain Bacteria; phylum Planctomycetota; family DRQF01; genus S139-23. The sequence continues at coordinate 33,499 of JBLINQ010000021.1, read as the reverse complement.
GGCGTCCTCCTCATTTCTTCGACCGCCTGTGTGTCAACCGAGCGCTACGACGCTGCGAGTCAAGAGATTGAGAACCAGGACGAAGTCATTCGCGGCCTGCGCCGGTCGAATTCTGGAACATCCAGCCAACTGGGCGGTTTGAGAAATCAGCTTGAATTGGCACAGTTGGAAATCGCCAGGCTCAAGGGCAATGAGGGTGCTGTCGCTGAACTCGAACGCTTGCGTCGTGAGTTTGCCGAACTGAGGACTAAGTTCACGAGTATCGATGAAGCGGTCACTCTGACTCACACCCCTGAGGGCACGGCTCTCACCGTTGAAGGTGAAGTCTTGTTCGAGACGGCAAGCGACCGGGTCAGTTCCCGTGGCGAAGAGATCTTACGCAAGATCGCCACCCGACTCATGGAAACGACCACACGGATTCGTGTCGACGGCCATACGGACAATGTCCCCATCGTCAAGAAAAAGGGCCAATACCCACTTGGCAATCTCCAACTTTCCGGTGCTCGCTCGATGCGCGTTGCTTGGTTCATGATGGAGAAATGCGGCTTCCCACGTGACCGAGTTTCTTTTGCTGGTTATGGTTCAGAGCGCCCAGTTGCGAGTAATGCTGACGACGCAGGTCGACGCCGTAATCGCCGGGTTGAGATTCTACTTTTGGGTGAATAAGTCGTGGCCGTTGGGCGGAAACTAATCAAATCATTGATCATTGCCGCCCTCAGCCTCATCGTCGTCTTGGGGGGGTGGGCCTTCGTGGCTCAGCCCCTGGATCTCGGGATTCAAGCTACCGACCTTGCGAATATGGTTCATGTCGACTCCGGATCCTTTCGGGTCGGCAAAGGCACCTATGAATCGGGCGGTTTTTGGATCGACCAATTTGAGGTCACTGAAAGAAACTGGACGAAATACCGCCAATCTCATGGTGGTCCCGCCCTGAACTATCCTGTTTTCGAGAAACAGCGAAATCCAGATTTTCCGGTTCGTTGGGTGAGTTATCCCCAAGCGGCCGCTTACGCCGCGAGCCAATTCAAACGAATCCCCTCGAATTTAGAGTGGGAGAGGGCGGCTCAGGGGCCATCGGGCGGTCGCTGGCCTTGGGGCGATCGCTGGACCGCGGCAGCTAATGTCGCCGAGATTTGGGCGCGCGGCAAAGGCGAAAACCGGGTGACACGCGTTGGCCTCTTCGAGCGCGGCCGGAGCCCCGTGGGAACCTACGACATGGTCGGTAACGTCTGGGAATGGACGTCGAGTGAGTCTTCTGGACTCCTCTTTGGCACCGACGACAGCGTCAAGGTGCCAGACGGGCATGGTGCCCCTGTCGTCCGAGGGGGCGCATTCAACAGCGCTCGACCAGGCAGTCGCGGCAAATACGAGAAAGTCGAGAATTCTCGGCTGACCCGAGCATGGGATTTGGGATTCAGGTGCGTCATCTCTGACGAAGAAGTGGAATTTCAGATGGTGGTGTTCCCCCTCATTCGGGATCTCGGTTGGTCGGATCCTTGGCATCAGCTGATCAAAGGACGCCGTGCGGCCAAAAAACTTGCTAAATTGGGCTCGAAAACCCTCCCTTATCTTTTGGCGGTCCGCGAAGCCTGTCGAGATGGCGACGTGTGCGATAGAATTGAGTCGGTCGTGACACGGATTAGAAAAGGATCTTAAAGCCCACAATGCAGGTGCCAGAAACTCCGAGCCAGCTTCGAACGCTCCTCAATTCACGTGGCCTTTCGCCAAACAAGCGTTACGGCCAGAATTTCCTTGTCGAACCCAAGATCCTTGATGTGATCGTGAGGTTGTCAGAGCTAGAAAGAACAGACTTTGTCTTGGAAATCGGGACTGGGGCCGGAACTCTGACTCGCAGATTGGCCAATGATGCCGGATTTGTCGTGACAGTTGAGATCGATTCCGGGCTCTTTTCTCTGGTACGTGATCTCTTGGGCGTTGAAGAAAACATCCGCTTGGTCCATGGCGATATCATGGAGACCAAGAGTTCGCTCAACACTGAAGTTTGTGAAAAAGTCGACGTCGCTTTGGTGGCGCCAGATCTCTCACATTTCAAAGTTATCGCCAATTTACCTTACAACATCTCAACACCGTTCTTGTCCTCGCTCCTCATTCGCTATGGCGCTCCAGAATTGATGGTCTTGATGGTGCAGAAGGAGTTAGCGGTTGGCCTGGCAGCCAAGCCAGGGACGAAAGACTATTCACCGTTGTCCATTCTGGTTCAGTTGCTTGCCACAGTTTCGATTGACAGGACTCTGTCGAGTGAAGTGTTCTGGCCTAAGCCAACGGTTGAGTCTGCAATTGTTTGCATCAAAACCAAGAACGTTGACCCACCCAAGGTGCTCCGGGCTTATCCGCTTGTCAAATTCCTGTTCTCCGAACGCCGTAAGACAATTCGAAGCATCCTTCGAAAACTTCCGGCCGTGATGGGCGGGCCGATCAAACCCGAAGTCTTGGATGCGACGTTGGAGAAACTTGGTCTTTCTGGCCAAGAACGGGCCGAGGCCTTGGAGCCTGAGATCTTCGTCACATTGGACCGTGCCCTCACGGAGGCCGTCGGGGAGGTCTGATCGTGGCTGGGCGGATTACGAGCCAATCTCTCGAACGGGTCAAGGACGCCACGGATATCGTAGACGTGGTCAGTGGCTACGTCACACTCAAAAGATCTGGGCGAAACCACATGGGTCTTTGCCCATTTCATGACGAGAAAACTCCCAGCTTTTCTGTCACCCCCGACCGTGGTTGGTTCAATTGCTTTGGCTGTGGCGAAAAAGGCTCTGCCATCGACTTTGTCATGGCCATGGATCGAATGAGCTTTGTAGAAGCCGTTGAGGTCCTTGCCGAGCGCGCCGGAATTGTGCTTGAACGGGAAGAAAACGCGGCCCCCAAAGATCCGAACGAATCGCCCAAGAACGATATCTTTCGTGCCAACAAATGGGCCGCTGAATTCTTCAAACGCAAACTCCTCGCCGAAGGCGGTGAGACTTGTCGCGAATATCTCCGTGGGCGAGGGCTCAGCGAGGCGACCTGGGAAGAATTCTGCATCGGTTACGCTCCCGAAGGTTGGACTGAAATGGCGGTTTCAGCTGAGCGCAAGGGCATCAACGAGCGTCTTCTGATTGACGCCGGCTTGGCGAAGAAGAGGGAAGGCAAGAGCGGCGTTTATGACGCTTTTCGCCATCGCCTCATGTTTCCGATCTTTGATGCGCTTGAGAGAGTCATTGGTTTTGGTGGCAGGTCCTTGGACGGTTCTGAGCCCAAGTACTTGAACTCCCCGAAGACACCAGTATTCAATAAGAGTGCGTGCCTCTACGGCCTCGACCGCTTACGGCGTCTGAGGAAAGGGGAGGAGATCTTCGTGATGGAGGGTTACACCGACGTCATCATGGGGGTGCAACAGGCCTCGATACCCGCTGTAGCGACTCTCGGAACGGCACTCACACCGCAGCATGCCAAGCTTCTCTCGCGCTACACCGATCGCATTACCTTGGTGTATGACGGTGACTCCGCTGGCCGAAAGGCGGCTGAACGTGGTGCTGAATTGTTCACAGCCGTCGACCTCGAACTCAAGGTTGCCCGACTCGCTGGGGGGCAAGATCCCTGTGATTTTCTCTCCGAGAAAGGGGAGGAAGGGGTCGAGATTATTCGTTCTGGGGCCATGCCCTTCTTTGAATTTGTCCTGGGTGAAGTCAGCGAACGGCATGACCTTCGGGATGTCACCGGGAAAGTAAAGGCGGCCGACGAACTGCTGCGGCTGGCCCGGGCGGCAGCGAATCCCATCAAACGTGGCCTTATCCTTGATCGCATCTCTGAGAGTCTTGGCTTGGCCCGTGGAGATCTCGAATCGAGACTAACGGCGACTCAGCCTCGAACGAAAGCGTCAACCGGAACAGCGGAAGAACCGCGGCGCAAAGTGCCAGTCTTTGAAGAACCGGATCGGGTGGTGACCAAGGCGACAAGCCGTGCCGAGCGCCACTTTTTCCAGGCAATCATCAATGGGGCAGGTCTCGGAATTCCCTGGAGCAATAAACTGCAGGCGATCGATTTCTCAACAGTCCGATCCAGGCGCCTCTTTGATCTGCTGGTCGAGCAGCATGCCGGGCCATCTCAGCCCGATCCAGAGCAGATTCTCCTGACTATTGAGGATCCCAGCGATCGTCAGTTGGTGAAGGACCTGGTTCAGTTTGAGGTCGATAACGAACTTCTTCAGGTGCAATTGGAGGGTGCGATTAAGCATCTTTTGGAATGTCGCCATGAAAGAGAGCTCAAGGCGCTTCAAGCCGATGGCGTCACCGAGGACAATTTTGCCGCGATCGTTCGGAAAATGCGGGAAACCCAATCTTCAGCTGAGGGGCCGGCCCCCGTGGTTTCAAAGCCTGAATCGCCTCGATTTGAGGCGCCGACAACAAAAAAACAGCCGCCTAAGACCCCCAGAATCGCCGAAACTCCTTGGAATGAAGACGACTACGAGTCCTCCGGGTTTGACGACGAAGACATGTTTTAGCGGTCTATGAGGGGCTGGGAGGGTTAGCCAGGTTTGGCCGAGTTTTTGTCCCTCCCGTCAGCAATCTTGTCCATGTCTGAAGAAGTTCCTACAAAGTCACTTATGCAAGCGACTGAATCTGGAAGCCTGAAGACCCTGATTCCAAAAGTCCGAGGCAGATTTGGACGAAAAGTGACAGGGAGCGTGATTTGATTCTGTTGTTGATCACAGCGCCCTGATTTTCCGAATTGAGAGGCCAGATGAAGGGACTTGAGTCCGAACTCCAAACGTTGATTGAAGGCGGGAAAAAAGCTGGTTTCGTCACCTACGAAACCATCAACCGTATCCTTCCACCCGACGTGATTTCGCCCGACAAGGTCGAAAACCTCCTTCTACGTCTCAACGACGAGGGCATTGATGTCCTTGACGATGAAGATGCCGAGGAGCGTCGATTAGCGGCCACCGAAGCGAGAGCTGCTGGCGCCCCAAGTAGCGGAGGGGAAGTTGCCCCCGCCCCGACAGCCGCTTCGACGACTGAACGGATCGACGACCCCGTCCGCATGTATCTCACCCAGATGGGAGAGATACCACTTCTGACTCGCGCCCAAGAAATCTCACTTGCCAAGAAAATCGAACTGACCCGGAAGATGTTCCGGAAGAAGATTCTCGAATGCCCCTATTCGGCCAAGGCCGCGGTCGAGATCTTTGAGTATGTGGAAAGAGGCCAACTTGCCTTTGACCGGACTCTCAAAGTCGGCGAAGTTGACAAGCAAGACATTGCCGATCGTCTGCCAGAAAACATCGCTACGATTCACAAGATTCTTGAACGTAACGGCACGGAATTTCGGACATACCTTGATGGGAACGTCAAAGAGTGTGACCACTTTGAAGTGTCTAAGCGCGTCCGCTCTAGGCGTAAGAAAGTTGTCGTTCTGCTCGAAGAGTTGGGACTACAAATCAAGAAAGTTCGTCCGATGATGAACGTTCTTGAAGAACGTCTCGGTGATCTCAATCGCATCGAGCGCGAGACTGAGCAGCTCGAAGAAGAAGATGTCATCACCAAGCAGCGTCTCATTGAGCGCTACTTCCAGATGCAAGTTGAGTTGGGCGAAACACGAGATCAACTCGCTGCACGCCTCGACCAGATTCACGATCGTTTCGAGCGCTACGAAGAAGCCAAGCGCGATCTTTCCAGTGGTAACCTCCGCTTGGTTGTTTCCATCGCCAAGAAATATCGCAACCGTGGACTCACCTTCTTGGATCTGATCCAAGAAGGAAACACTGGCTTGATGAAGGCCGTTGAAAAGTACGAGTACCGTCGAGGCTACAAGTTCTCGACTTACGCAACATGGTGGATTCGCCAAGCGATCACTCGTTCCATCGCCGATCAAGCGCGTACGATTCGTATCCCTGTTCACATGATTGAAACCATGACTCGTTTGCGCAACGTGCACAAACGATTGGTTCAACTCGAAGGCCGGGAACCAACAATTGAAGAGATCGCCAAGGCTGCTGACATCTCGTTGGAAGAAGCCAAGCGAGTGATGAACATCTCGAAGCACCCAGTTTCTTTGGATCGCCCGGTTGGCGATTCGGAAGACTCGTACTTCGGCGAGTTCATTGAAGATGAAGGTGCAGAGTCACCTGTCACCTCTGCAACGCACAAGATGCTGAAGGATCGCATCAAAGATATCCTTCAGACGCTGAACTATCGGGAGCGTGAGATCATCAAGCTCCGTTACGGTATTGGCGATGGATACACCTACACTCTCGAAGAGGTCGGTCGCATCTTTAAGGTGACGCGAGAGCGCGTTCGCCAAATCGAGGCGAAAGCAGTGATGAAGCTGCAGCATCCGATTCGCTCTCGAAAGCTTTCAGGCTTTCTCGAGTCGAGTGGACTTTGATAAATAACCAGCCCGGACGATTGTCCGGGCTTTTTTTATAGTTCGGGATAAGGAAGCTATTGAGCATGGAACCAGCAAATGACGACGCCAGGGATGTTCTCTCTGATCAGATCATTGCATCCTTAGAGGAACTGAATCGCCTTGACTTTGAGATCGGCCACGGACGTCGGGCGATGGATCGTCGTCCGAAAGAGATTGCAGCCAGAGCGCGCCAAGTTGCAGAACAAGAGGCTGTGGTCTTAGTTGCCAAGAATACAGTGACTGCGACACAGAAGATGATCGACAAGAAGTGCCTGGAAATCGATACCATCGCACAAGATATTCTAAGGCTTGAAGGCCAGCTCTTTAGCCTGAAGAACAACGACGAATTCAATGCGATGAAATCGCAAATTTCTACGCGTAAAGCGAAGGACGATAACCTGCAAACTGAAGTTCTCGAACTCTATGAAGTCATGGAAACACTCAAGGGTGATCATGATGAGACGCTTGAGAAACTGACGTTAGTCAAGGGCATCGCTGATCACTCAGAAGATAAGGCGAAGGCAGAAGCCCAAGCTCAAGCCGACAAAGTCGGAACGATGGATGAATTGCGCCAAGTTTGTTTTGGCAAGTTGAGCGGTGAAGTCCGTGCCGCCTATGACGAAGCTTACGCACGTCACAATCAAGGAACCGGATTGGTCATCGATCAAATTTGCAAAGGGTGTGATACCCAAATCACTTTGCAGACACTCACCCACGTGATGGCGCGCAAGTTGGTGACTTGCCGTAATTGCCAGCGTGTTCTCGTTCTCGGCGTAGAGTAATGAACAGCTGGCTGATTCGGCGTTTCATTTATCCGCTCCATGAGCGTTTGCGTGGCCGGTCAACTTATCGGTTCTTGAATTCATTTCGGGAGACGGAACGACTCCCGCTCGAGTCGATTCGCGAAGTCCAAAATACAAGCCTGGTTAAGTTGGCCGTTCATGCCGGAACGAATGTTCCATGGTGGCGCGCCTTCTTCCGTGACTCGGAACTGAACCCAGAAACGATCGTTGACCGAGAATCTCTGAGTCAATTGCCGACGATGGACAAGGCGTTCATTCGCGAGCACCTCGAAGACCTCGTGGCCGAGAATTGGCGCGACCGTGTTTTCAAGTTAGAGACTGGCGGCAGCTCAGGCGTTCCTTTGGTCTTCTACACCGACAAGGAAAGAGAGTCATCTCAACTCGCCGCTAAAGCACGAGCCAGAGAGTGGTGGGATATCCATTTCGGCGATCGTCAGATCGATCTTTGGGGTTCGCCAATCGAGTTAGGCGCCAACGATCGCATGCGCTTGATGAAGGATCGTCTACTCAATTTCCGTCTTTTATCCGCCTTCGAACTTTCCGATGAGAAAATGGCTGACTACCGGTCTGTCTTAGAAGAACACAAGTGTGAATTCATTTATGGTTATGCCAGTGTGTTGGCAAGGTACGCCGGGTTTCTCAAAGACAAAGGTGAGAATCTAAAGTCTCTTAAGATGAAAGCTGTGATCAGCACGGCGGAGCTTCTTGTCCCTGAAGATCGAACCCTGATCGAGGAAATCTTCGGTTGCCCAGTCGTGAATGAATATGGCTGCCGAGATGGTGGCTACATCGCGCAAAGTTGTCCTGAAGGAAATATGCATATCGCCGCTGACACGGTCATTGTTGAGATTCTTGACGATGATGGCAAGCCGGTAAAGCCAGGCGAGGTCGGGGAAATCACCGTCACGAATCTGCATTCCTTTGGCATGCCACTGATTCGCTATCGTCTGGGTGATCGGGCGGCGTTGAGTCCTGACTCTTGCCCTTGCGGTAGATCTCTCCCGCTCCTTAGTGAGCTGTTCGGGCGGTCAACTGACACTCTCATCACCCCCAGTGGCAATCGAATTCATGGTCTTGGTGCCATGTACATCCTGCGCGTTCTTCCTGAGGTTGCGAATTTTCAAGTGATTCAGGGAAGCGTTGATCATCTGCAGGTCCTGGTTGTGGCGACAAACGGGGCTAATCTCGATCCTTTGTCGGAAACAATTCGCACCGGATTTGACCAGCTGTTGGGGCCAGGGGTCGAAACGTCGGTCGAATTCGTTGAGGCGATTCCTGTACTGGCGTCCGGCAAGATGCGCTCTGTCTGGAACAAGATGAACTGATTGCTACACTTTTGTGGCTTGCGAGTCGGATGGCCGCGTCGGGAAACCGCCGAGGAAAGTCCGGGCTCCGCAGGGCAGGAAGGTGGGTAACGCCCACAGGCCGAAAGGCCATGGAAAGTGCAGCAGAAAGTAAACCGCCGATGGTCATTTCGATGACACAGGTAAGGGTGAAACGGTGGGGTAAGAGCCCACCGCTGGCCTGGTGACAGGTCGGGCACGGTAAACCCCTTCCGGAGAAAGATCAAATAGGAAAGGAGAGGCTTCGGCCTCGGGAAGCGGCCCGTTTCCTTTGACTTTCGGGTAGATCGTTTGAGATGTCGAGTAATTGGCGTCCTAGAGAAATGGTCATCCCCTCCCTTGAGGGACAAGACCCGGCTTATGTACTCGCTCAAAGCTTGAGGACGTCACGAGGGTGACGTCCTCACTTTTTTCCTGCCCGCTTCGGTTTCCTGCGACTTCGTTTGCTGAGTGTGGGAGCCTTGAACTTGAAGAAACACCCTCACTCGAAAATTCGGACGAAAGAAAAAGAGCCTGCGATAAATCGCAGGCTCTTTAGATGAGAAAACCACATGTGCCGTCCAGGTATGAGCCCGAAGACCCGACAATTTTAAGGTGGGGGCCGGACGTCGCGCGGCGGAGATCCCTTACTCAGGGCATGTCCCCGGTCACGCATCTTGGTCCCCAAATTACTGTGCATTAGGGAAAGGACTGAAACCTGATAAACGGACACGGCAGTCGTCCACTGTATCTACCACTAATCGCCCATTTGCATTCAATCGGACAAGCCGTTTGACAATACATTGGACATAGGTGGCAAGGGGATTGTGCCATTCTCTAGAGCCGCGTCAAAGTTGGTTTCAATTTTTTACTTCCTGTCCGCTAAAAACTGACATCACTCAAGTTGGGAATTATTCCAATTCAATTTGACGCGAGTAGGAAATCAGTAATGAGCTTCTCGTGCTCCTTGGTCAAGAACGCTTGTGGAGCCATGTCCTGCATACTCTGAAGCCAAGAAGCATCGGTGTACATGGAAGGTGCATAAAGGCCATGGCACTCCCCACATTTCTTCCGGTAAAGAATTTTACCTTCGAGATGGGGGTTAGCGACTTGTCCGTCGGTCGATGCGTTCATTGTCGGGGTAGAAGCACAGCTTGGCATGAGGAACAGCATTGCGATGAGCAACATTGATACCAGGCTGATTTGCGTCTTCTTCGTGTGGGTCAACATAGTTGATACTTCTGTGGAAACTAGGCTTTAGAAATAGGTTGCAAAGGAAATCACAAAACGATCGTTGTCGGCATCTTCGATGCCAGAAGTCTCGGTCCAGAATTGATATTCAATCTTGAGGACTGACTTCTCGATTGGACGGAAGTTGAGGCCTACGGTGTAGCGCATGATGTCATCTCGGAAAGCGACGCCTCGAGTGTCGCGGTCAATGCCATCGGCCGAATCATCGGTGTCAACGTTGCCAACGCGGAATACCAAGGTGAATGTCGACTCAGCCGTAAAGAAGCGGTTTGTGCCACGCCAGCTTTCTGGAAAGAAGTGGTAGTTCAATTGAACATAGTAACCCTCACCGCCACTTGGTGCTCCCAATGCGACCTCGCGTGCGGAACGATCGAGATCGAAAAGGGCGTATTCACCGATCAACTCGAAGTCGCCACGTTTGATGGTCCAGTCGAAAGCAAACATCGTGATGTCTTGCTCGTTCAGATCGTCGTATTTACCAAAGCCGAAGGAGAGGCCGAGGTTGACGGAATCAAAGAAGCCAAGGTCGGGGCGGATACCCAGACGGCCAATGACCATCTTGTTGTCGTTGTTATCGGCGCGGAGCGAGTTGCGGTTGCCGCGGAAGCCGCCGCCAGCCGTTGTTGAGAAATCTTCGTCGAGGCCATTGTTGAGAACAATGTCGTAGTCAAAGAGGATGCCGAACATATCCCAAGCACCGTAGACCCCGATACCAGCAGCACTCCATGTCGTGGGAATGAGGCGACGATTGACGAGGGGGCGATCCGTGAGGTCTCTGAGCGGCGAGTCATGGTTGACATTATATCGACCGAACGGGACGAGCAGGGCACCCACTTTTATGTTGAAGGCGCGATCAAAATTGAAGTTGAGGTGAGCAAATTCGACGACAACTTCATTGTCAGTCAGATAGGAAGCGCCGGCGCCACCACCTTCGAATTCGATTTCAGTGACGTAGGAGATCGCATTTTTTAGAATTGTTCCACTAAACGCCAAGACGAGGCGGTGCTGATCAAACTCTGTTGAGTCTTTGGTGTGATCATCGCGGAACTCGGTGTCAAAATAACCACCGAAGTTAATGGCGTTCTGCAATGTGTTGGAGTTCTGTTGTATCGCTACCCCTGCAGTCTGGTTGCTAAGCGTCTGGATTGCATTCGCTAAGCCGCTCGGTTGATCAGTTGTGGCGATCTGACCTTGAAGTTGCTCAATCTTCGCCAAGGAAACCTGATTTTGTTGGTGAAGTTGGCCTTCAAGCTGGTCCACGCGATTCTGCAAGTTCTTTTCGCGAACATCACGCTGGTTGAGCTGGTTTTGCATGGTGTCCATGCGTTTGAGGAGTTCTTGGACCTGGGTGTTTTGGTTCTGAGCCACGAGTGCTGGAGTGAAACCGGCAAAAACGAGTGGCAAGATGAGGACGAAGTTACGCACGAGGGTCTCCATGACAGGTTTGTTGCAGCCTAATTATGCAGCTAATGAGACTCATTCTCAACAAGAGGGCGGGGATTTTCTTCTTTCCGGGAAGAAAGCTGTCTCCCCATCAAGTGAAAATGCCAATCGGAGAAAATATTCGCTCTCCTAAGTCATGTGAGGTTAGTGCTTTGCGAAAAATCGCCTTGGTTGTCGTCGTTGGTTTTTTGGTTGTCTCCTTTGGATTCATGGGGGGGTGGCCATTTCGCTCCCAGGAGGGAGACGCCTCGGCATTGAGTCGGAATGACGATTCAACGCCGGATGAGAACGCGAGCGAAACCATGCCGAATGACGGTTTGGTTGAGAACCAGGATCAGGTGCTAAAGAGCCTAGTCAAGGAGCCCGCCAAGAAGAAGACCCCGGCGGCGGTGAGGGCCAGCCGTGACTATTTGTCTACGTCGAAGGCTGAAGGCGTCGACGCGCATCGACTCGCGCTCAGCGAATCTGTCCTCAATAACGAGCTACCGCGGCCTTATCGTTTCGAGTGCATGAGGACGTTGCGGCAGCTCAATCAGGATTCGGTCTTTCGTCCCGGATACTTCTCTGGGGCGGTCGATGTGAAGATTGTCGCCGGCGATAGCCTGACGCGAATTGCCCGAAGGGTCAAAAAAACCCATGGGAACAACGTGACTTCAGCCTTCCTGATGAAGATGAACCGCATGCCGAACACGCAGATTCGGGCTGGAAACTTGATCAGCGTTCCAACAGAGAGCCTCAAGGTGGTTATCTCAAAGTCTGATTTCCGCCTCTATGTCCTGCTCGGCGAGAGTGTCGTGCTCGATTACGCCGTGGGAATTGGTCACTCCAACTCAACGCCAGAAGGTGAGTTTGTCGTTCAGGGTAAAACCAAGAATCCGACTTGGACCCGTCCAGACGGCTCGATTGTCCGTTTTGGCGAAGAAGGGCATACCATCGGTAACCGTTGGCTCGGGTTTTCCAACAGCCGCGGACGCACTCCATACGGCATTCACGGCACAGTGGAAGACGAAAGCATTGGCAAAGAAGAGTCCGAGGGCTGCATCCGAATGTTGAAAATTGACGTGGAAGAGATCTTTCGTCTCGTTCCGGAAGGATGCGCCGTCGAAATTCGCCTCTAACTCTCCCCGAAATTTACTGGGTGCGACATTCGGTCACACGAGACCCTCTGGGGCAGGCAACTATCGACGCAACGCGCTTTCAGGAACGCTATTTAAGTAACTGATTTGCCAAAAAAATGGATCAGGCCTAGGATCCAGTTTAAGCACGATTTACATCTGCTATAGTAGGCGCGCTTTGAGGAAACTTCCGTTTCCCCTGCGCGTGAGAATTTGTCGGAAATGGGATAGTGATTTTGGGTGGTCGATCGCGACGATCCTGATCCAGGCTGCCATGCTTTTCCAATACGCCCACGTCTTAATCGGCTTCATCTTTGGGATGGTCTTCGTGGCCACCCAGGTCTTCGTCTTGGTTCGTATTCTCTCTCCCAAGGTTGAGGACGAGATGAAGGGAACCACGTACGAATGCGGAGAGCCTCCTGTCGGGGAGGCCTGGGTCCGATTTGATATGCGCTTCTATACAATGGCGTTGATCTTCCTGATCTTCTCCGTAGAGGCGATTTTCCTGTTTCCTTGGGCCATGGTCTACAACGAACTCATGGCTTTGATGGCCGGGAAAGAGAACGCTTGGTTCCCCTTCATCGAAGTTTTCCTGTTTATTGTCATTCTCGTGTCTGGCCTGATCTACGTCTGGAAGAAGGGCGATATGGATTGGGTCAAGGCATCGATGAAAGACGCCGCACGCACCAACAAAGTCGGACCTAAACCGGCGAGCACGCCCGCTGCACCTCAGGAAAAGGGAGTCGCATAAGCCATGTCAAGCGAAGTAGACATCCAAGAAGTCAATTTCAATACCGACGCTGCCACACGTGACAACGTCCTGATCACGAGTGTCGATAAAGTCCTTAACTGGACGCGCAAATCTTCGGTTTGGCCAATGACCTTTGGCCTTGCCTGTTGCGCAATCGAGATGATGGCTACCGGAGCCTCGAACTACGATATCGATCGTTTCGGATCCGGACCATTTCGTGCGACTCCAAGGCAAGCTGACTTGATGATCGTCGCTGGTACTGTGTCTCTCAAGATGGCGCCGCGCGTGAAGCTTCTCTGGGACCAGATGCCAGAGCCAAAATACTGCATTGCGATGGGCGCGTGCACGGTTTCAGGTGGTCCTTACATCAAGTACGGCTATCACGTTCTCAAGGGTGTTGATCGTCTCATTCCTGTTGACGTCTACATTCCTGGATGCCCCCCACGCCCAGAAGCACTGCTCGAGGGTCTGTTTCGCATTCAAGAGAAGATGAAGTACGAGCGTATTCTTGACCGCACCCGGGAAGGCCTTCGCCCGAAACTGTTGGTTGAATAAGACTACGTCAGAAAGGACTTCCATGACTCCTCAAGAAATTGCAGCAAAACTCAAGGAAAAGTTCGGCGATAAGATCATCGCCGAGAACCTTGATGACTACGATCCGTTCTGCCAAATCGACCCGATGTCGGCCGCAGATATCTGTCGCTACATGAAGGACGAGCTCGGGTTTAACTACCTGCGTTGCCTCAGTGGTGTCGACTACATGGACAAGAAGAAGACAACGGATGACCTGGGTGTCGTCTATCACTTGGGCGCAGTCCCAGACGCGACTCATCTGTTCTGCCTCAAGGTCATCTTGCCGCGAGAAGGTGCCAAGGTTGCCACCGTTGAGAACGTCTGGCACACGGCCGATTGGCACGAGCGCGAAGCATGGGATATGTTCGGCATCGACTTTGTTGGCCATCACAATCAAACAAGAATCCTGTGCGCCGAAGACTGGGTGGGACATCCACTGCGCAAGGACTATGAGTCTCCTGACGAATATCACGGGATCAAGAACAACGTCGTCTAAGGACGATCAAGGAATCGATTGACATGAGCAAAACAAGTCAGTTGCTAACGAGTAAAGGTGGCGATGCGCGGTCGCAAGAGATGCTCCTCAATATGGGGCCTCAGCATCCGTCGACGCACGGTGTGTTTCGTGTTGTCATCAAGACTGATGGCGAACTCGTAACTGAAGCCGAATCGCACATCGGGTACCTGCATCGTTGCTTTGAGAAAATCTGCGAAAACGTCAACTACACCATGGCGACTCCTTACACGGATCGCCTTGATTACTTGATGGCCATGGGCAATAACCTCGGTTATTCCCTAGCTGTTGAGCGCTTGATGGACGTCGAAATCCCAGAGCGAGCTCAGTACATTCGCGTCATCGTGACCGAGCTGTCACGAATCGCGTCTCACTTGCTGGCCATCGGCACGTACGGCATGGATCTCGGCGCCATTACGCCATTCCTCTATTGTTTCCGCGATCGCGAAAAAGTGCTCACGATCCTTGAGACAATTTGCGGTCAACGCCTGAATTACAATTACGTCCGCATCGGTGGTGTCGCCTACGACTTGGATGATTCCATGTTGAAGATGACGACAGAGTTCTGCGACTACTTCTTGCCACGGGTGATGGAGTACAACGATCTTCTGACCTACAACGGCATCTTCATCGAACGCACAGCAAACGTCGGCACCTTGTCCGCCGAGGCTGCCATCGATTACGGATGTACTGGGCCAGTGTTGCGCGCCTCTGGCGTGAAGCGTGATCTGCGCAAAGACGCCCCTTATAGTCTTTACGATCGTTTCGATTTTGATGTCCCAATCGGCCACGGCGAAGCTGGCACATTGGGCGATTGCTTTGATCGTTACATGGTCCGTATGCGCGAGATGATCGAAAGTGTGAAGATCATCAGGCAGGCCGTCGATCAAATCGAAGACGGTCCGTTTAAGACAGATCAAATTAAGAGCAAGCCAAAGCCCAAGAAGGGCGATGCCTACACCGCCGTAGAGAATGCGCGTGGAGAGCTTGGCTTCTACTTGGTTTCGGATGGATCGGACACAGCTTTCCGGCTGAAATGCCGTAGTCCGGCCTTCTCCAATGTATCCGTTCTTCACGAATTGTGTCGTGGGGCAATGGTGGCAGACGTGGTCGCCATCATCGGAAGCTTAGATATCGTCATGGGTGAGATCGATCGGTAACCAACATGCCTGAGCAATTCACTTTTGTACGAGACATACTGAACCTCGAAGGCGACTCCCTTCTGGGGCTTGTCGCGGCGATCACCATTTGGGCTGCCCCAATCACTGGTTTTGTGTCGTTGATTGGTCTGGTTGCAGTGTGGCTCGAACGCAAAATCTCGGCCCACATTCAGTGCCGCCTTGGTCCAATGGAAGTTGGCCCTCACGGTTTGCTGCAAACGCTTGCCGACGGCATTAAGCTGCTTGGTAAAGAAGACTTGGTTCCTGACAAAGCGGACCGTGTTCTTTTTGCATTAGCACCGATGATCGTTTTTGCGGCAACTTACGTCAGTTTCGCAGTTATTCCCTTCAGCCAAGAAGGCGTCATTATTGATCTCGATATTGGCATCTTCTTCTTGGCGGCAGTGGGGTCCCTGGAAGCTATTGGCGTCGTCATGGCTGGTTGGTCGTCGAACAACAAATGGTCACTTTTCGGTGCCATTCGAGCTGCAACCCAAGTTGTCAGTTACGAAGTGCCACTCGGCTTGAGCTTGCTCGCCGCTGTGGTCTGCGCCGGAACAATGAGCTTGACGGAAATGACTATGGCCCAATCCGGTTGGATTTGGTGCTGGTTCATCTTCCGCAATCCATTCATGTGGGCTGTCTTCATTATCTACTTCATCGCTTCTTTGGCTGAATGTCAAAGATCACCTTTCGATCTCCCAGAAGCGGAGTCGGAATTGGTCAGTGGATTCCATACGGAATATTCGGGTATGCGCTTCGCCGTCTTCTTCTTGGCCGAGTACGGCAAGATGTATGTGGTGAGCGCACTCGGTGTTGTCATGTTCTTCGGCGGCTGGTATTCGGGTATTCCTGCCCTCGATAATATCGGCGGCTTGGGAGGCAACTTGATCGGTGCTGGCATTATGGTCACCAAGTCAATGCTTTTAGTCTGTGTTCAGATGTGGATTCGCTGGACATTGCCACGAATTCGCTTGGACCAGGTGATGGATATTTGCTTGAAGTATCTACTGCCTATGGCTCTTGGGCTCCTGGTCTTGACGTCAATTTGGCAAGGCCTCTTTCCTGGAGAAGGAGCCAAGTACTTCGGCATTGTGATGATGCTTGCGATGGTCCTGGCATTCTTGAAGATGCGTGGTTTGGTGCGAACTGTCACGCTGAAATCGAGTCAACAAACGGAGCTTCCGGTCTTTAAGATCTGATCGGATAGAGAACTACCATGAGTGTGATTCAAAACTACTTTGGCCGTATTTCGAAGGTTTCCAAGTCGATCATTATCGGCCTCGGAATGACTTGGCGCTACTTCGTTAGCCCTGAGGAAATCGTCACTGTTCAGTATGGCTCGGAAAAGAATGCTCCGCAGGGGAACTATCTCCCTGCCCGCCATCGCGGCATCCATTTCTTGGAAACAGAGAAGTGCATCCAATGCAACATCTGCGCCAAGGCCTGCCCGGTCGATTGCATCGAGATGGAAGGTACGCGTGATGGCGATTTGGATGGCGCTTGGCAAGGCGACAAGGTGCAGATCTCGAAGTTCATCATCGACTTGAACAAATGCATCTTCTGCAACCTTTGCTGCGAACCATGCCCGAAGGCCTGCATCCACATGGGGCAGGAGTTCGACTTCGCCGCCTACACCCGTTCAAACGGTGTGAAGAATCTTCTGACCGATAAGTCTTGGTCTGAAGGTGATAAAGAACTTGAAGCCGACCGACGCGACAAGATGGTTGTGATGGCTGACGTTAAGAAGAAAGAAAAGGCCGCGGCCCGCGCAGCGAAAAAAGCTGCTGCTGATGCTAAGAAGGCTGATGAAGACAAAGAGAAATAGGTCTGGTTACAAAAAACCGGATTGCTTGGGAATTTCTGATAAGTGGGTTCACCCGAGGTGCTTGGACACCGGTGAATCAGGGGAGATGATTCGTTGAATTGGGAAGCCATCATATTCTGGGCGCTTGCGACGATGGTGATCGTGCCAGCACTCGGGGTCGTGTTCAGCAAGAACATCGTCCATATGGCGTTCTGGCTACTCGCCGCCCTCGTGGGCGTCGCTGGCCTGTATCTGCTCATGGGCGCTGACTTTTTGGGAATGACTCAAATCTTCGTGTATGTCGGTGGCATCAGCGTTTTGCTGCTGTTCGGCATTATGCTCACCAACTCTGAGCCGATTTACGTCCGCAAGTTGCTACGTCGGCCAAAGATGCTCCCCGCACTCGTGGTCGGGGGATTGGTTTACGTCGTTTTGCTCCAAGCGTTGCTATCCACTGGATGGTTGCAGAACCCAAGCGAACCAACGGAAACAGCTCGCGGGTTGGGTATCTTTCTTTTGAGTGAATACATCTTGCCATTCGAGATCGTCTCGGTCGTTCTTCTCGTTGTTCTGATCGGCGCAGCCTTCATTGCCCGCCGTGATCAAGGTGGAGGAACGAGCGATGGGTAATGTACTCACAGATATCAGCCTCTATCACTATCTCGCCTTGTCAGCCTTGCTCTTCGTCTTGGGTCTCGTTGTCATTATGACCCGGCGCAACGCGATTGGCGTTTTGATGGGCTTGGAGCTCTTGATCAACGCAGCTGGAATCAACTTCGTTGCCTTCAACAAGTATTCCGCGCCGGATCGGCTCGACGGACAAATTTTCGTGATCTTCGTGATCATCTTGGCTGCTGCCGAAGCAGCGACGGCGCTGGCACTCGTTCTCAACGTGTTCCATCGCATGAAATCAATCAACGTGGACGATGCCCGAATAATGAAGGGCTGATTGGAGACGATATGGATTTTGTCTCTGGTTGTTTAGATCTGACACGGCTCGGAAGGAAAGACTGAAACGATGGAAACGCCGATTATTCTGGCCTTAGCGATCACGGTTTTGCCGTTATGCGCATTTATGGTCCAGGTCTTCTTCGGCCGATTCCTGCCTCGGCAGGGAGACTGGTTGCCGACCACTGCTGTAGCAGGCAGTTTGGCTATGTCGTTGTACCTCTTGATTACTGGCGTCTTCGGAGCATCCGACGGCATGGAGCCAGTTCAGTGGACAATGAACTGGATCTCGATCGGACAAGCAAGTCCGTTCTCGGTTGATTTTGAAGTGTACGTCGACAATTTGACCGTCATCATGCTCTGCGTGGTGACCCTAGTCAGTTTCCTCGTGCATTTGTTCTCGACGGGGTACATGCATGGTGAAGAACGCTACAACCGCTTCTTTGCCTATCTTGCTTTGTTTACTTTCTCGATGCTTGGTCTCATCATCACATCGAGCATTCTGTTCCTCTTCATCTTCTGGGAACTGGTTGGTGTCTGCTCTTACTTTCTGATTGGTTTCTACTTTCAGAAAGACTCAGCAGCAGCAGCTTGTAAGAAGGCCTTCCTCACCAACCGTGTTGGCGACACCGGTTTCTTTATCGGTCTGATGATTCTCTGGGTGACAGTTGACAGCTTCTCATTCCCTGAGATCTTCGCCAGCTTGAGCGACGGTACGTGGGCAGGCAAGGAAACGTTGCTGACCGTTTGTGGACTCCTTATCTTTACCGGTGCGGTTTCCAAGTCAGCTCAGTTTCCACTCCATGTTTGGTTGCCAGACGCGATGGAAGGCCCGACCCCTGTGTCAGCCTTGATCCATGCGGCGACCATGGTTGCTGCCGGCGTCTATATGATCTGCCGGATGTTCCCCTTGTTGGCCGGTATTGATCCAGTCACCGGTGGGGCGGCCATGCTGAGTGGTAACTACTTCGACAGTGACGCCTTGTTCATTATCGCCCTGGTCGGTGGATTCACGGCCTTGTTTGCCGCCACCATCGCCATCCCGCAGAACGACATCAAGAAAGTTTTGGCTTATTCGACCGTGTCCCAGCTGGGTTACATGGTGATGGCCGTTGGTGTTGGTTCGATGTACGCCGCGATGTTCCATCTCTTTACCCATGCGATGTTCAAAGCTTGCCTCTTCCTTGGCTCTGGATCTGTGATCCACGCCATGCACCATGAGCAAGACATGCGCAAGATGGGTGGTTTGCGTCACAAGCTTCCAATCACATACTTGACCTACTTGGTCTCGACTTTGGCACTGGCAGGATTCCCACTCACCAGTGGTATGATTTCGAAAGAGTCGATCCTGACCCAAGCCTACGCATACTGGCAATGGCATGATGGTAGCTTCGTGCGGATGCTGCCGTTCTTGTTCTGCCTCTTGGCCGCTGGCCTCACTGCCTTCTATATGTTCCGACTCGTGATTGGTGTCTTCTACGGCAAACCACGCGATCAACATGCATACGATCATGCCCACGAGTCACCCAAGTCGATGACGATCCCATTGATTGTCTTGGCAGTTATTGGCGTCTTTGGTGCTGGTATCGCCTTCCCTGGTGGGCCGGGCACACACTGGTTTGAAGATCGTGCCAAGCCAGAAGTTTTGGTCGGCAAAATGATGACCGACCCAGACATCGTCAAGGATCAAGCGACTCTCGCTCGTTGGTCTGGAACCGATCACTGGCACCAGTTGCATGACGCGCCGGCAGCCACGGCAACGAGTGCCGTCAAAGAATTCCATGACCTTTACCACCATGCTCATTGGCCAACATTCTTCATGGCAACGGGCATTGGCCTCTTTGGTATCGCATTCGCTTTCTATGTCTTCTACTTCAGACGTGAGAAGACATGGGTGAAAGAGGGCGGCATCCTTGATTGGTACAAGGGCATTTTGATGAACTACTACTACGTGGATGAGTTCTTCGCCGCGGTACCGATCGCCTTGATGCACTGGTTCAGTAAAGTGTGTTTCTTGATTGATCGAGTCATCGTGGATGGATTGGTCAACGCCAGTTCAGTGGTCGTACGAATCGTCTCCTGGTGCGTTGGCAAGTTCGACTATCATGCAGTCGACGGTACTGTGCGTGGATCCGGTGAGGCCGCATTCATGATCGGAAAAAAGGTGCGCCAGATCCAAAACGGACGCATCCAAGACTATGTCGGATTCACAGTCTACGGCTTAGCCGTGGTCTTCCTAATCCTAGCTGCATGGTCAAATTGGAGTTAGCGGAATTAACGTCACTGGCTTCAGTGGCACACTGCGAAGTTGAATTTCGCAGGGCAAATAATCGACTTGGAAATGCTGGGGTTTTAGACCCAGCAAGGACCAAAAAGGTAAGCAGATGTTACTAACACTCGTCACTTTCATTCCCGGAGTTGTAGGCCTCCTGCTCTTCGCTCTACCGAGCAAGAACAAGGGCCTCATCAAGTGGATTGCCATGGCCGCAGCCGTGGTGACGTTTATAATCTCTTGCGTATTGCTCACCGGTTATCATGACCAGGGCGAAGACAAAGCCAGGGCGGTGTTCGACCGCGAAGTGGTTGCTATTGTCGACGACCAAGTCACTGATGAAGCGGTGCGTAGCAAAATGCGCGCAGCGATTGCTCTCATCAAAGCCGACTACGGCAAAGATGGTGGCGATGGTCGCGGGCCAGCCAGTTACGCGGCAAAGGTTGATCTCAGCCTCGAAGACAAAGCGATCGCCCATTCATGGCGCGAAGTCTGGGAGTTGACCATGGCCCAAGGGGCACTGGTCGCCGAACACATCAACTATGTTGAGTACGGCACCTGGATTGGCAGCTTCAACATCCATTATTTCATGGGTGCTGATGGTTTATCTTTGCCACTCGTTTGGTTGACGTCTTTGCTCAGCATTCTGTGCCTGGGCTATTCCTGGAACATCGAGAAGGCGACGAAGGCTTACTTCGGCCTGTTCTTGTTGTTGCAGTGCGGCATCACCGGTGTCTTCTTGGCTCTCGACTTCTTCCTCTTCTATGTCTTCTGGGAAGTCGTCCTTCTGCCGATGTACTTCCTGATTGGCTTCTGGGGTGGTCCGCGTCGTATCTACGCCGCTATCAAGTTCTTCATTTATACACTCGCTGGTAGTGTGTTGATGTTGATCGCTATGCTGGCCATGTACTTCCACTCAGGCTACGACACATTCAATGTGTTGACGTTGATGGAAGCTGCCAACACATTTAGCTGGGACTTCCAGTTCTGGTTGTTCTTGGGCATGTTTGTTGCATTCGCCATTAAGGTGCCAATCTTCCCATTCCATACTTGGCTTCCAGATGCTCACGTTCAAGCGCCAACGGCTGCTTCCGTGATCTTGGCCGGTGTGTTGTTGAAGATGGGTGGTTACGGCTTTTTCCGCTTTAGTTTCACGCTGTGCCCGAATGTTGGAACTGGCGAAATCGCCATGCCAATCTTCGGCAACTTCATTAACTTCATCGCGGTCTTAGGCGTCATCAATATCGTCTACGGTGCCTTCTGTGCTCTGGCTCAGAAAGACTTCAAGAGTCTTGTTGCTTACTCATCCGTGAGTCACATGGGCTTTGTGCTTCTTGGCCTCGCAGCCATGACCGATGCTGGTGTCCAAGGCGCGGCCTTGCAGATGTTCAACCATGGTCTCAGTTCGGCCATGATGTTCCTTATCGTGGGTGTCATCTATGAGCGCGCTCACCATCGCAATCTGGATAAGTTCGGTGGAATCGGCGCTCAGATGCCTTACTACACCGGCATCGCGACCGTTGGTTTCTTCGCATCCCTGGGACTGCCAGGTTTGAATGGCTTTATCTCAGAAGCACTCGTCTTCATGGGTGCCTACGAAGCTGAAACAAACTCAGTCGCTGGCATGTCTCGCATGTTCGTTTACTTGGCCGCACCAGGTATCGTCTTGACTGCCGCTTATATCCTCTGGACCGTTCAGCGCGTGTTCATGGGTGACATGAAGAGTGAGTCCTACAAGAAATTCCCGGATCTCAACTTCCGCGAAGTCTTCGCTCTCGCGCCACTTGGCATCCTGTGTATCGTCTTCGGTGTTTGGCCGCGTCTCATTCTTGACTTCATGAACGGGTCTTTGTCGACCATTGTTCAAGTCGTCAAAGCCGCGGCTGGGAGCTAAGCATGTTTTTCGCTCAAGCTGATCAGACTAATGCGACCGAGGCGGTCACGACCGCCAATCTCGCCGACCATTATCCCGACCTTGTGGCTGGGATTACGGCAGATGTGTCACATTTCATTCCTGAACTGATCTTATGCGTCGGAATCGTCTGGGTCATCATGATCGACTTGTTCGGCAATGGTGATCGGAAGAAGGTTGGCTATCACGCTCTTGGCGTTTTGGCGCTGACTTTTGTTGCCTTGGTGATACAAGGTTTTCCCAATGAAGAAGAGTCAAAGTCGCTCTTCCACGGGATGATCGTTCATGATGGCTTCGGAACTTTCTTTAAGTTCTTAACCGTCATCGGAACAGCCATCTGTATTCCCATGTTCATGATGCACAAGAAACTCAACCGTGATCGCATGGGTGAGTTTTACGGTCTCCTCCTGGGTGCCGTACTTGGCATGTTCATCATGGCGACAGCCAAGAACATGTTGATGTTCTTCATGGGCATCGAGTTTGCCAGTTTCACCTCCTACTTGCTTGCTGGCTATATCAAAGATGATCGCAAGGCAGCTGAAGGTGGCGTCAAGTACGTCATCTATGGATCGGTTGCTTCTGGCATCATGGTTTACGGTATGTCGATGATCTACGGTTTGACCGGATCCTTGGATATTGCCGCAGTGACCGATGTGCTCTTGGTTCAAAAGACGTCGAGCCTCACCTTGGTGGTGACAGCGCTTTTGACCTTCGCTGGGTTCGCTTACAAGATTTCGGCTTTCCCAATGCACTTCTGGGCACCAGATGTCTATGAAGGCTCGCCGATGCCTTTTACTGCGTTCTTGTCGGTCATCTCGAAAGCCGCTGGCTTTGCTGTGCTGATTCGTTTGGTTGCCGGATTTGCTGCCAACGAAGGTTACACACTGAATCCTCTCGAAGGAGAGGGCATCGCCATGGATTGGCCCAACATCCTCGGTGTTGTTGCAGTGCTCACCATGTGCGTCGGTAACTTCTCGGCGCTATGGCAAACAAACATCAAGCGACTGTTGGCCTACTCCAGTATCGCCCATGCTGGCTATCTTCTGATGGGAGTTGCTGCGCTTGCGCCAATGACTGCAGGCGGTAGCCCAGGTTGGGAACCAGTCCTCTTCTACATGGTTGTTTACCTGTTCATGAACTTGGGTGGTTTCTTGATCGCCGGCATCGTTTCCAACAACGCTGACGACGAATCAGTGGAAGCATTCAGAGGACTTGGGAAGAGATCGCCGATGTTGGCGGTTGGCTTCTTCGTTTGCCTGATCTCTCTTATCGGTTTGCCACCTACTGGTGGATTCTCCGGTAAGTGGCAGTTGCTGCGAGTGGCTTGGGAAGGTGGCTTGCACTACGTGGTGTACTTCGCCGTCTTCAACACGGTTATCTCTGTCTGGTACTACGCAAGAATCATCAAGCTGATGTTCTTGGACGAAGGCGAAGATTCTCGAGTTGTCATGTCGAAGCCATTGTCGACTTTTGTTGTCTTGATGATTGTGCCGATCCTTTACCTGGGTCTATTCTTTGATTCAGCCGTGAACTTTATTCGCGGTTTGACCATCACCGGCATTTAGCGTGACTGTCGCCCAAAGCGATCATCACGAAGGAGCGAAGTTCCTGTGAATATCAATGTTGATGTTATGACCTCTGTCCTTGCCCTCGAGGATAAGTGCGCTCTTAAATATGTCGTGGAAACGGCATGGCCAGCGACGATTGACAAGTTCGACAAAGAAGCTGCAGCCGTTTTTACTGCTGCATGGAAGGCCGAAGAGCCATTCCTCGGTCGCATCGCTCAGATCATTAGCGAAAACAATGATGATCTGATGCCGCTCTTGGACGACTGCTTCGATTTCCCAGCTTCCCGTCTGCATTTTGCGACTTGGTCTCATCTCCTTGGTGTTGTGCCAGAGTTGATCGATCACGAATTGGGTTGGTTGCTTGGCGCGATTGAACAAAGCGCAGACGAGGCCAGCACCAAGCTCTTGAAGCAAATCCTTGCGACCAAAGAAGAAGGCGTGACAAGCATTCGCTCTCTTTTTGACAAGCAAGTAAAGGCGAAGGCGCCCAAAGACAGTGGCGCAGTCGAAGAAGAAGCAGCACCTGTTAGTAGCGGTGACAGCTTCCGCGATGCTGACATGCCGATCGAAGATCGCATGGCTGTTGCCAAGGGCAAAGACAAATTCACTCAACTTTGGGCCGCAATGGCGCAAACTGATTGCACTGCGTGTGGGTATGACTGTGAAGGTTATGCACAAGCTATTGCTGATGGAACCGATAAGGACTTGTCCAAGTGTGTTCCTGGTGAAGATGCAACTGCTAACGCCTTAAAAGCAATCGTAGGTTAGTCGTCTGCTAACAGATGACACGCCGGTAGTGGAGCTTCGATGAGCAACGATCCCGAAATCTCGGTGGTAGTTGCCGGCTATTGTGGCGAACAAACACTCCGGCGTTGTCTCGAACGCCTGCATCAGCATGACCGTCCGGGCGTCGAGTACATTGTGCCGGTGACTCTTCAGAACACTGCTCTAAATCGGCTGCGGACTGAATTTCCCGATGTCAATTTCTTGCCATCGGAAGAATCCCCAACAACCGATCCTCGCTTGATTGAAACCCGTGTGTTTCGATTACGAAGCATGGGAGCGCGAGAAGCGCGTGGTCGGCTGGTGGTCTTGACTGAGGACCACATTGTCACTGGTCCGGACTGGCTCGATGCATTCGTAGGAGGCCATGAACAAGAACACCGGGTCGTTGGTGGCCCCGTTGATCCAGGGGATGACGCAAGCATCTACACTTGGGCACTCTATCTATGCGAATATGTGCAATTGATTCGCCCCATGGTGACCGGACCCGCAGCTTACGTCTCGGGAGTAAACGCCTGTTACCGCAAAACCTCTCTGGATCGTTGCCGTGATGCTTGGCGTGATTCATTCTTCGAAAATGAAGTGAATGACGCGTTGATGGCAGACGGCCATACATTGTGGATGGAATCGGGCGCATGGATTCAGAGCGAGCTTCTCTTTCCATTCAAGAAAGCGCGAAGCCACCTGCACACCGGAGGTTGGCGTTTCGGGTGCTATCGGCGTGAAGGAAGCACGGGCGCCGAGCTCTGGAAATGGCGGGTGACTCTGCCCTTGGTCCCAGTTTTCCATTTCTGGCGAATTCTCAAGGTCATGATGGTGCGCCGACCGAAGAATCTCATCAAACTTGTTCTTGGACTGCCTGTCGTCCTGACTTTGGTGCTTTCTTGGTCTCTTGGCGAGGCCAGAGGACTTTTCGGGCGTGGGCACACGGCCGATTTCTTTCCCAAATCTTGAGTTTCGGGAGTGACGGCACAAAAAAGGGTCGCCCATAGGACGACCCATAACTGTGCGGTTGACTGACGAAGAAGCTACTTCTTCATCGTTGTCTTGCCTCGATTATCGATAGGCAAAGCAATATCGCCGAACTGTGAGCTTAGGAGGGCATCACCGACAAAACCATAGTTCGCTTCACCGCCTCGCAACATGTTGAGTGCAGCCATGCCAAGATCCGACGGCTTAAGCTCGAGTCGAAGATTGAAGGCTCCGTCTTCACCAGCACCAAGGTCGAGCTTCTCGTCGACGCTTCCCTTAAACATGGGCCGACCTGCCAAGTTAAAGCTGTATGCCAGGTCGTTCAAAGTGATGGGGAATTGGTTGGTGTTGCCAAATTTGAAGGCAATGTTGGCAATGGCTCCGGTGAGCCCCAGCTTCTCCCATTGGAAGTCTTCGATACTCACATCGGGGATTGCAGGGATGGGGAACTCGCCGCTTTTCCTTAATGGAAGGCGGTATTCACCGAAAGAGGGCAGGTCAAATGTCAGGCCTATGAGGGCTTCGTATGGCACCACGGCTCCGGGTTTCAATTCGGACAAGATCTGAAGAGCCGAGGCGAACGGGATCTTAGCCGTGATTGGTAGTGTTTTGCTGCCATTTGAGGGGATGCTCCCTTGCTCACTCATGGCCCCATTGAGGAATTCCTGCCCCTGGTGGTTGAGGCCGAAATCTATTCCCAAAAGTGGTAATTCGATGCCGTAAGGGTTGTTTACCTCTACATCGAATACGATTGTCGCCGACTCGGCATCGATAGAGGAGAGGTTTGCCCCGACTATTGAAGCCTCCGGACGTTGCTCCCCGAGGAGCTTGTCAAGGGATGAGCACCCCAAAAGAAGAGAAAAGGGGGCAAGGAAGATGATTATTCGAGCAAGAAATCTGCGATTCACTTTGTCTCTCCGTTGACCAGGGCGTGTCTATTTGTACACAGCTTACCAATGGAAATACCTATTTGGGCGGCCAAAAACGAGATTTGGTAAAGATCAGGCCCTATAAACCGCTGCCTCACTGAAATCGGTCTAAAGGCACTCTGGTATCGCTTTTCTAACTTTGTCAGACGGGAAGACTTGGGTGAAAAAACCCAACCAAAAAACTTCACCGTTCCGAGACATAACCCGTTTGATCCATGGTGATACCGCAGCAACTGCATTAGTATGAGACAGTTGCTTACATAGCAGGTTGCCATAATGGGGGCATCGAGGTGAACGTTGTTTCTCTCTTTTGACCCGAAAAAATGGCGTTCAAACAAATCGAGGTTCCTAAAATGCAAAAGCTTTCATCTTCAAAGCTCTGTGCGGCATTCCTTATGATGGCTCTTGTCGTCTTGAGTGCCTGTGCATCGCAGCAACAGAAAAATCGCCGAACTCCGGCGAAAAAGACTGAGACCAAAGTCGAGAAAAAAATGCCTGTCAAGGCAAAGATGGTCCAGTCCGGTGACAACATGTCTGTCCTCCACGTGCCAACGGGAGAGATGGCTACAAGTGCTGTCACACTGACTAACTCATCACCAAGAACAGTTAACCTTGGTGCGCCGTATGACTTTGTCATCACCGCGACGAACTTGACCAACGGCGATTTGGATGGAGTCACAGTGACTGACATCCTGCCACAAGGCTTGCAGTTCGTTAGCTCCACTCCAGACGTGACAACCGGTGACGGCCAACGTTTGATTTGGGCATTGGGAACATTGGCCCCCGGCGAGCAACGCACTATTCGCGTTACAGCCAAAGCCAACGCTCAAGGTGACCTGACTCACTGTGCGGAAGTTACATACAACCAAGCTGCTTGCGTGAAGGTCAACGTTGTTGAGCCAGCACTCAAGCTTACAAAGCGTATGACTCCAAACGTTCTGACTTGCGATGTTATCGATGTCGTCATGACTGTCGAAAACAACGGTACAGGTACTGCAAAGAACGTTGTCGTTCGCGCCAATTTGCCAGCAGGCTTGACCATGGCTAATGGTCAGACAAGCATGGAAGCTATGATCGGCGACCTGCCAGGTGGTTCTTCACGAGAGATTCGTGGACAACTCATGGCATCGCAATCAGGCGACTACACATGCAAAGCTGTTGCAACTGCAGATGGCGGACTTACATCCGAAGCCAGCGCATCAACAATGGCACGCAAGCCAGAGTTGACCATCACCAAGACTGGTCCTGATCGCACCTACGCAGGTAAGACTGTTACCTACGAAGTTATGGTCAAGAACGTTGGTGACGGCGAAGCACGCGAGACTCGCGTGACTGATATGCTCCCAGCTGGAACTTCATACGTGAGTTCTTCACCAGCAGGTACCGTCAGTGGCGGAAACGTCTCCTGGAACGTCGGTACATTGGCTGTCGGCGACGAGCGCGCCTTCAAGGTCACTGTTCGTGCCAACGTTATCTCCAAGATCACCAACAACGTGATGGCTGTTGCTTATTGCGCCGACGAAGTCCGCGCAATGCACACAACCGACGTTCGCGGTATTCCTGGTATCTTGATGGAAGTTGTTGACGTCGAAGATCCAATCGCCGTCGGTAGCTCAGTTGTTTACGTCATCCGCGTGACCAACCAGGGTTCTGCTCCTGACACGAACATCAAGATCGTCTGCGAGATGGAAGATAGCGCTGCATTCGTCAGTGCTTCTGGCGCAACTACAGGCAACCACGCTGGTGGAACCGTCACCTTCGACGCATTGGGCAGCTTAGCTCCTGGTGCATCCGCTGAGTGGCGCGTCACTGTCAAGGCTGTTGCCGAGGCTGACTCCCGCTTCAAAGTTTCCCGTATGACAGACAACACAACACGTCCTGTCGAGGAAACTGAGTCGACTAACTTTTACCAGTAAGTCACTCACGTTCCGTTAACGGAATAAAAAACTCGAGGCCGATCGTCGCAAGACGATCGGCCTCTTTTTTGTGTCCGGAGCCAGGCATCTTATTGCAGCCCAATTTGATCGATGATGTGAGAAGAGCTTCTGGCAAGGGTCTCGATCATCAGAGGTTGAGATCCTGACGGGGGGCTGCAAACGAAGCCAGGCGCCTCACGCGCACGACCGCCCGATCACGGAGCCAGACACCTCTGCCACGCCAACCGACCAGGTGTCAGGCCCCCAACAGCACGAACACCCGCAATGGTGTCTGGCTCATGTTGGCAGTCCAGCCAAAGGCAAAGGCAAAGGCAAAGAACCAGATGCCGCATCAACGACAGGCACGCCCGAAGATCCCCATGCCTCATGAATCCCAATAGGGCTGCCAACATGTGCCTGACACCGTATACTTGGGATCTGCCCAGGTCATGGGGTAACATGGCGCATGAGACTACGACACTTCCTATCGATGACTTTGGTCTTGCTGTCGACGACGGCCTGTCAAAGCCCCATGGTTGTTGACACAAAAGACCAGCCCAAGTTGTCCGCTATCCGTACCAAGTTCGTTGATGTTGTGGCGGAAGCGAACGAGGACAATGATATCGAGTGGGTGAGTGGCTGGGCCGGAAACTCGGCCATCAAGGAATCAGAAGCCGGCAAAATGATGGGCTATTGCTACGAGTGGCAAGAACTCGTCTACGACAAGCTTGCTGATTTTGTCCATGCCCAAAAATGGGATTTGGTCAAGATCAACATCAACAGGGATTGGTTTAGTGAGCACCATTCCGTCGTTGTGTTTGATCCCCAGGTCATCACCCAAGAAGAGTTGCTTGTGAACTTTGGACCCAGCGCTTTTGTGCTCGATGCTTGGCAAAGGGGTGCGGCTGACATCTACACCTTGGAATCATGGCTTTCGATCCCAGTGATTGTCTTTGAGCCCGCATCCTTTGAACTTGAGCCTCATGTCTACTGGCGGCCGGGTGGTTATGTCGTGACTGACGAAGAGGAAGAAGAGTAGCGGGGTGATTGGGCGATGGGGTGCAATGCGCTAGTACGGTGCCAGGCATCTTATCGCAGCCCTATTGGATCGGTGGGGTGAGAGGAGTTGTTGGTAAGGGGATGCGACTTTTGGTGAATGTGGTCGAGACGTTGGACTGCGAACGAAGCCAGGCACCTTGCGCACAAGATGTTTGCTTCTCCAATCGTTTAGAAAACCAACCACCCCTGCGCACGCCAATCGCCTTGGTGCCTGACACCGTACTCGTCGTCGTGAAAGTCAGAGCCGTAGCTCATCGTGCGCCTAATACGCTGTCTGACGCCCTATAGAAAAACGCCCGCGACCAAGAACTGGTCGCGGGCTTTTTTTGGTTTTGATCAGGTCAAAGGCGATGGCGGATTAGTGGCCGTGGCCTCCAGCGGCTGGAGCTCCAGCCACTTTCTTAATCCCCATCATCTTGCCGGCAATGATGGTGATGATCGCCGCAGCAAATGAGCCCAGGGCGCCCATCTTAGCTGCACTCTGGATTGGTCCAACTTGGAAGGCGACGGTTGCAATGAAAAGAGCAACAGTGAAGCCAATGGCGGCGGCACAGCCCAGGACGATGAGATCTTTCCAGTTCATGCCTTTGGGGAACCCGAAGCCCAGGCCCTTCGCGGCAATCATGCCGAAGATGAAAATGCCGAGAGGTTTACCAATGATCAGACCACCCAGGATGGCCCACGTGGCGGTTCCTGAAGAAGACAGTAAGACTCCCGCGTTGAGGAGGCCAAAGGCGCCCAGAATCAACTCGACGGGATTCTTCATCCAGTGTTCGAAGTGAGAGAGGGTGTCGTTCTTTTCGAGCTTGGACCAGTCGAAAAGACCGGTATCGACATGCGCATGAGGCATGAAGGGAATGATTGGCAAGAGGCCGAGGGCGGGGTGCAAGCCCGCCAAGGCAAAGCCAAACCAAGATACGGTGCCAGCAACAAGGAGGTACGGCCAGAAGCTGACAACCTTCATGCGCTTGAAGACGGTGCAAATCACCATCGAGGCCACAGGCAAAAGCAGCCAGATCGGTTCAACCGGAATATCAGGATTCGGATAGAAGACCGCCAGGATCACTAAGCCCAGGGCGTCATCAGCGATCGCTAATAGCAGGAGGAAGGGGATCGCTGGGTGCCCGGCGCCGAAGACGATGCGGGCCACCATGTAGCTAAAAGCAATATCAGTAGCGCAAGGAATTGCCCAGCCGTTACTGAGTTCACCAAACGAGCCTCCCATATAGGCAATGAGACAATAGACGGCTGCCGGCCCGACCATTCCGCCTACTGTGGCGAACAGCGGCGTTGCCGCCTTCTTAGCATTGCTCAGGGGGCCACCGGGGAATGTCGCTTCCCAAACTTCCTTGCCGGCGATGGCAAAGAACAGGGCCATGAGGATGTCATTGACGAGGTAGTGAAGAGTAATCGTCTTTTTCTTCTTGGCGCCGTGATCGTCGCCCTTGGCCTGTTCGATTGGCTTTTCACCAGCGGCCAAGGCTTTGGCGCTCTCCGACAGCTCTGTACCAGCCCCCTTAGCGGCTTCTTCGGTACCATGGTCGTCATGGTGCATCACCTGGCCAACGATGGTGTCCTCAATAAGAGGGGTGTGCAAGAAGTGGTCGTAGCTATCAAAGTTGATATTCGCCCAGGCGAGGGCGGCGATTGTTCCTATGATCAGGAACATTGAGTTATCGAGTAAGAATTTGATCTTGGTGCGCATTTGAGCGGCTTCCCTTCGTCCACAGACGCGTTTTACTTTCCCAACCTTATTGCTTCTTACCACATCGGAATCCGTCGGTATAGCACTACAGGAAAAGGACAGATCGAGTGAAGACTCTTGCAGGAAGTCAGTTATGATCGTTCAAAGGAGGTGTTAACCCTTGGCAACTGACAAACTGACCTTTCTTGGAACGGGGACCTCCTATGGCATCCCCCAAATTGGCTGCGATTGCTCGGTATGTCGATCAACGGACCCTCGCAATGCCAGGACTCGGTGCTCTGCAATCTTGGAAGCTGCTGGGGTTCGGCTGCTGATCGACGCAGCGCCCGATTTCAGGACCCAAGCCCTCCGCGAAGGCATCAGCGACATCGATGGTGTGTTTATTACCCATGTACATGCAGATCACATCTTTGGGTTAGATGATCTCAGGCCTCTCAGCCTGAATCGAGAGTCGCCCTTGCCTATCTTCGCTGATGCTGAGACGGCGTCCCTTCTAAGACAGACTTTTGCTTATATCTTCTCCACCCCGATTCGCCGAGAGAACGTCCCGTGGATGGTCATCCAGGAGATTGTGGCCGGGGAGCCATTCACACTGGGGGAGGCTACATTCTTGCCATTTCCCGTCGAGCACGGCCGCTGGTCCTGTCTTGGCATTCGATATGGCGATTTCGCCTATATCACCGATGCCAAGCGCATCCCTGCCAAGTCCGTGACGGCCTTGGCAGGAATCAAGACTCTGTGTCTTGATCTCCTACGAGACGATCCACATCCGACCCATATGTCTACGAAGGAGAGCTTGGCCACTGTGAAGGAGCTGGGATCCCCGGAAAGCTACTTCATCCACATGGGACACGAGATCGAACACGCCTCATTTGACAAAAATCTGCCTCAAGGCTGCCAATTGGCCTATGACGGGCTCGTCATTTCCCTGGACTAATCGTCTCCTTGCTGCTCCAGTGCCTCATCGATGAGGAATTTTGGGATCGAGATCGGTGCCAAATGGAGGTGTCCAACGTAAGGTTGGGCCTCCTTTGTGACCAAGCCGGCTTTCACGATGCCGAAAGTGACGGTCGCGTAGGCGCGAATGACGCTTCCAGGGGTCTCGCCGGAATCAGCATTTAGTCCGGACGGCAGATCGAGAGACAGGATTTTGTGGCCCGATTCGTTGGCGTCATCTATGAGTTGGGCGAGGGGCGGCCGGGGAGCTCCCCTAATTCCTGTTCCCAAGAGCCCATCAATCAGGAGAATCTGCTTTTCACGGTACTGAGAAAGGCAGGATGAAAGAGGGCAGGTGACAAGTGTTCTAATATCTACCCCCGTTAACCTGGCGTAATTGAGGTTGCGGCAGGCATCCGAGTCCTTCTTGAACTCGTTCTCCGGGAAAGCCAAGAGCACGAGGGTCTCAAATCCAGCGTTTTGTAGGTGCCGAGCCACGACAAAAGCATCTCCCGCGTTGTTTCCTCGACCCGCCAATAGCACAGAAGAGGACAAGTGATTCGCCTTCATGATGGTCCCAGCTACCCGGGCCGCCTCTTGGCCCGCATTTTCCATCAATATCAGCCCTGGAATGCCCAAGTCATGGATCGTTCTTTCGTCCAATTGCCGCACAATGCGAGATGGAAGACTTTGGCGTTTCGATTCGTCCGGTTTGTCGCTCATTTCTATGGTCTCACCTTTGTTTACCGCTCAAATTTCAACGTGAGGACGTGCACAGAGCGCACTATCAGGCAGTCTGCAAAGAAAATGTCGAGTAGATCAGCAATTATTGATCTTAGATCCACCTATGATCCACGTAAACGCTGTCCTGGATGCTTTTTGAAGCAATTTTCATGAAAAACAAAAACGCAGTTGAAGGTGGCAATCGGCTGGCTACAATCCGCGGCTGATGAGGGGTAACCCAGAAACAGCAGTGATCTCTGACAACCAGGAATGCGCGGGAATGTGAGCGCGAAACACGGACGAAAACCCCAACAAGGGCGATCAGAAGTGGGACGCAAAACGCCGCTTAAAAGGGTATAGAAAAGCCCTTGAAAGCGATGCGGAAAAGCCACAATATCCGCGCCCCCTGAAAGCAGGGAGAGCATCGCTGAAAACGATCAAAATCCTTTATTAAAAAGGACTTGAAACCGAAGCGACAACGCGCAACAATGCGCGGCCCAACGAAGTCAGCAGACGCCGACTCGCTGGGCATTGATCTCTTATAATCGAATATGGATGAGATACGTGAGAATGTGACGGATCCATCCGGGTATTTAAAAGTGGCCCATTTGGATCCATTTATTAACGCCCGG
>JBLINQ010000020.1:0-43411 GCA_047639315.1 Planctomycetota bacterium | reverse complement strand
GAAAGAACTTGGTCTTTGACAAGGGACGGCACTCGGTCAATTCGACCGTGTCACCCACATGGGCTTCGCTCTTCTCGTCATGTGCTTTGTAGCCGGTGTAACGCTTCACGTACTTACGGAAGCGAGGATGCAGAACCAAACGTTCGGTCTTAACACCGATCGTCTTGTCCATGCTATCGCTGGTAACAACACCGACGACAACTTTGCGTGTATTGCGTGTTTCGCTCATTGCTTAGTCGTCCCTATGAGGCGATTCGCCCCGAATTCCCTGGGAACGCTCTGCCAACACGGTTTCGATCCGTGCAACAGTACGTCGTATTTCGCGTCCATCATGAGGACGTTCGTTCTCACCGGTTGCAGATTTGAACCGGAAGTCGAAAAGTTCCCGACGCGTCTTCGTGAGGATAACCTCAAGATCAGCATCGTCCTTTCCGCGAATCTCGTCGATTCTCATACCTTGTGTCTCCTTGTCACGAGCCGACACTTAAGTGGCATCTTGTGAGCGGTACGAGCCAATGCTCTTCTTGCGAGATCAATTGGGACACCACCGACTTCGTAGAGGATGGTTCCTTCCTTGATCACGGCGCACCAGAAATCGATGTCGCCCTTGCCCTTACCCATGCGAGTTTCCAAGGGCGTCGAAGTCACTGACTTCTGAGGGAAAATACGAATCCAGATGCGGCCACCGCCAGTACGAACCACCTGATTGGCAGTAATACGACCAGCTTCAATTTGGCGAGAAGTAATCCAACCTGGCTCGAGAGCCTGCAAGCCGAATTCACCGAAAGCGACCGTGTTGCCACGAGTAGCCTTACCGCGAATACGACCGCGTTGAACTTTTCTGTGCTTTACTCTCTTGGGCATCAATGCCATGTGAGAACCCTCCGTCCCGCTCAGGGACCTTGATCAATGACGGCCTTAAGCCTGTACTGATCTCTTCTTTTCTTTGAAGTTGCCTCGATTAATCCAAACCTTGACGCCGATCACACCATAGGTGGTCTTAGCCAAGCACAAGGCATAATTGATATCTGCATCCAAAGTCGTCAAAGGTACACGACCTTCGGTTTGAATTTGGACTCGAGCCATTTCAGCACCACCAAGGCGACCAGCGAGGCGAACCTTAATGCCAACAGCTCCAGCAGCCATAGTCGCTGCCAATGTTTTCTTCAGGATACGGCGGAAAGGCATGCGCTTTTGCAATTGCTCGCGAATGCCCTGTCCAACGATCCGAGCATCAAGCTCTGGACGGCCCAGCTCGTTGATGTTGACCTTCACGATACGATTCGTGCCGCTCATCATCTTCTGCAACTCAGCTTTCATTTCGTCAAGCTTACGTCCCTTGCGGCCAATCAAGAGGCCAGGTCGTGCTGTCGAAATGATCACGGTCACTACTTCGCCACTACGCTCGATCTCGATTGCCGAGACGCCGGCAAACTCATAGTGCTCGCGAATATGCTTCCGAATCTTGAAGTCCTCAGCGATTAGCTTTGAGAACTCCCTCTTCGGTGCATTCCATCGGCTGATCCACGGCAGCGTAATGCCGACGCGAAAACCGGTTGGGTTGATTTTTTGTCCCATTGAGGTGCTCCTCACCGCCGAAGCGGTTTAGTCCTTGTCTTCCGCGCTTGCTTTGTCTGCCTTGGCACGAGCTGGTTTTGATTTCCCTTCCACCACGCCCAAAGTCACATGAATGTGGCTTGTGCGCTTGCGGAACGGATTCATCCGGCCCATCGCCCCTGGACGCCAGCGCAAGCGACCTTGCTTGAGTGGCCCCTCATTAATGAGAGCAGTCTTGACGAAAAGCTCGTTGGCTGACAACGCTTTTTCGTGCTCAGCATTGGCAACTGCAGACCTGATGACCTTGTCGATCATAGCTGCGGCGCGACGGTGAGTCGTTCCGAGCGTATCAAGTGCCTTGTTGACTGGTAGTCCTCGAACCAAGTCGATGACCAACCTTGCTTTTCGTGCCGACATTGGCGCGTGTCGATGACTCGCTTTGAATTCCATGGCAAAGCCCTACTTTTTCTTATCCCGACCATGCCCACGGTAAGTGCGCGTTGGTGCGAATTCGCCGAGCTTGTGCCCGACCATGTCTTCCGTCACGTAGACTTTTACGTGGACCCGACCGTTGTGAACACCGAATGTATGACCAACAAACTCTGGGCAGATGGTGCAAGCGCGCGACCATGTCTTGATGGATTCGCGCTTCCCTGCGTGGTCGAGTTTCTCGACCTTCTTCCAGAGCTTCTCGTCTATAAACGGGCCCTTTTTCGTTGAACGACTCATATCTTAGCGTTCCTCATTTCCTCTTCTTGCGGCGACGCATGATGAATTTGTTGCTGGCCTTGTTGCGCTTGCGAGTCCGACCACCCTTGGCCAGAACACCGGTTGGCGAACAAGGGTGACGACCACCCGCGCTGCGACCTTCGCCACCACCCATAGGGTGAGCGACCGGGTTTTGAGCTGTACCGCGAACCTTAGGACGACGTCCCTTGTGGCGAGCACGGCCAGCCTTACCGAGAGAAACGTGTTGGTGATCAGAGTTTCCGATCGCACCAATCGTTGCTCGGCATTGAACATGAATCCGGCGCATTTCGCCCGATGGCAAAACAACCGTGGCATAGTTGCCTTCACGAGCCATGAGGCGCGCAACTGTTCCAGCACTTCGGCAGATTTGTCCGCCACGGCCAGGCTCAAGCTCGACGTTGTGAATATCCAAACCAAGTGGGATATCACACAACTTCATCGCGTTGCCGACCTTTGGCTCTGCATCTGGGCCATTGCTGACAACACGACCAACCTCGAGGCCCTTTGGAGCCAGGATGTAGCGCTTCTCGCCGTCAGCATAGACCAACAAAGCGATGTTGGCGGTACGGTTCGGGTCATACTCGATAGTCTTGACCTTGGCCGGGATGCCATCTTTGTTGCGCTTGAAGTCGATCAAACGATAGTGCTGGCGTGCGCCACCACCACGACGGCGTGTTGTCATCCGTCCGTAACTATTGCGACCACCGGTGCGCCGTTGCGACTCAAGAAGGCTTTTCTCTGGTGAGGTGCAGGTGATTTCCTTACGGAAATCTAGCACCGACCCATGTCGCCTTCCCGGTGATGTCGGCTTAAAACGCCGAATTGCCATGTTCGTTCTCCTCGTGCACCCGCTATTTAGAGCAGGTCAATCTTGTCATCTTCGTGAAGTGTCACGACGGCTTTTTTCATACTGCCAGCGGTGTGGATATGAAATCCACGGCGCTTTTTCTTGCCCTTGAAGTTAACAGTGTTGACACTGCTAACGCGGACGTTGAAAAGCTTCTCGATGGCCAAACGAATCTGAATCTTGTTCGCCGTTGGTTCCACTTCGAAAGTGTACTGGTTGCGAACCTCTGCCCGGTGCATATTGCGCTCGGTAATCAAAGGCCGGCGAATAATTTCGGTTACCTCAAGACGCATTGGTTGTCTTCTCCTTGATCTGCTCAAGAGCACCCTCAGTAATGATGAGGTTCTTGAAGAAGAGGAGGTGATAAGCATTGACCTCTTCCGACCGCACAATATGAATTCGATTCAAATTACGAGCCGACAAGAGAACATTGTCACAGCGCAGATCAGTGACGATCAAGCAACTTTGACGCATCCCCAATTCGTTGAGCATGCTAATCATCGTCTTGGTCCTTGGTGCGTCGTATTGCAAGGAATCGATAACGGCGACTTCACCATCACGGAACTTGCTCAACAAAGCTGACCGGAGAGCTTCAACCTTGGCGCGGCGTGGCATATGGTAGGTGTAATCGCGGACCTTTGGACCGTGAGGAACACCACCGGAGCGGCACTGCGTTGCCTGAGGGTGACGAACACGAGCTCGGCCCGTGCCCTTCTGCTTAAACAGAGCACTCTTACGAAAAGCCAGGTCACTACGACCCTTGACTGAGTGTGTACCAGAACGCTGATTCGTCTCGTACATTCGGACTGAGTGGCGTAGCAAGCGAACGCGAACGATGTCACCGAGAAAATCGGTTTCGTACTCGCCCTTTGCGACTTTGCCGCCCTTGTAGAATGTGGTTTCCATCACCTACTCCTCGTTACCGCTTTATGCGGAAACCGTTGAAATTGACTGGCTGATCTGGACCAAGCCACCGCGGTGCCCTGGAACAGCACCCTTCACCATCAGCATGCCGCGCTCAACGTCGACGCCGACAATTTCCAGGTTCTTCGTAGTGCAACGCTCTGCTCCGTAGTGACCGGACATGCGCTTACCCTTGAAGACCTTGCCTGGATAGGCACTACCAGCACCGATCGAACCAGGACGACGCTTTGCCATGCCACCATGAGTCATGCGGCCACCCTTAAAGTTGTAGCGCTTCATGACACCAGCGAAACCACGGCCCTTACTGTTACCGACGACATCGACGAGATCGCCGATTTCAAAGGTACCAGCGTTGATCTCTGCACCCAGCTCAAGGTCTGATGCAGCGTCCAGGCGCACTTCACGCAAGTGGCGCATTGGAGCGACACCGGCCTTCTTGCAATGCCCGACTTCTGGCTTAGACAGAACCTTCTCACGAGTCTCTGAGTAACCGATCTGAACAGCATTGTAGCCATCCGACTTCTCGGTCAAGAGCTTCGTGATATAGCATGGGCCGACCTCAACGAGTGTGATCGGGACCACTTGGCCTTCTTCATTAAACATTTGGGTCATGCGGCCTTTGTGACCCAGGATGAACTTCTTCATCGCTTCGTCCTTAATAACGAGTGGCTCGTGATATGAGTCACGAAACCTATTCGCTATGCTTTGATTTTTACTTCGACGCCCGCTGGAAGATTGAGACGCGAAAGTGCGTCAACAGTCTTCTTAGTCGGGTTCTTCAAATACACCACGCGCTTGTGCGTTCTAATCTCAAACTGCTCACGTGACTTCT
This sequence comes from Planctomycetota bacterium, assembly GCA_047639315.1. Classification (GTDB taxonomy): domain Bacteria; phylum Planctomycetota; family DRQF01; genus S139-23. The sequence continues at coordinate 38,501 of JBLINQ010000020.1, read as the reverse complement.
TGTCAATATGAGGTGACCTAAGAACGGTGTAGCGCTCGATCTTCGTAGGGAGCGGAATAGGGCCGACGAGGCTTGCACCTGTACGGCGAGCCACCTCCACGATCTCCGTTGCCGATTTGTCAATCGCCTCGTGATCGTACCCTTCCAGGCGAATTTTGATCTTGTCGTTCATGTCGTCTCTATCCGGTCTTTTCTTCGCGCGGCCCTTGCGAGCAGGGCTAACCTGTTCTCGCTTGACCCATAGTCCTGAAAATCAGCGACCTTCACCGCGCCTCACCCCCCCGGTTTGGGGGACGGGACTTTATCAGTTCGACCCATGCCAAAAAAGGCTTAGGACGCTGACAAAGCCAACGCAGGCAAAATGACCACAAAACCCTGCTTAGCAAGGTCTTAGATCACCCAACTCACCAAAAATGGTGAGAGAAATGTCATCTTTTCGAAAAAAGTCAGAGCCTTCCCGAACCGAACCCTAGCGAATGAGCTTGCTCACCAGCTGAGGTGGTACCGGGCGGTACTCTAAGGGCTCCATCGAAAATGCTGCTCGTCCCGTACTGAGAGAGCGGCAAACCGACGCGTAGCCGAAAACTTCACTCAGCGGCACACTAACAAGGATTTCGTTGGGCTCCTCAGCCGTATCGATTTCCTCGATATTCGCACGCCGCGAATTCAAATCACCAATGATGTTGCTTCGAAACTCCCCGGGCACTCGCACACGAAGTTTCATATATGGTTCCAACAACTGAACATGCCCATTGGTGAAGGCATTTTCAACCGCCATATAGGCAGCCTGCTGAAAAGCGATCTCGGAAGAGTCGACGTCGTGAAAGGACCCGTCAATAAGGGTCACTTTGACGTCGATGATCGGAAAGCCGTGGTCAAATCCTCCGAGGCAGGCTGACTGAGCCCCATCCCGGATTGATTTGATGAATTCCCGGGGGATCGTCCCGCCGTCCGTTTCATCTTCAAAGACATAATTCTCATCAGCCGATGGGCCAACTCGAACTTTGACATGGCCATATTGCCCATGTCCGCCCGTCTGTTTAACAAATTTGGCCTCACCAACAACCTCGGTGTTAATCGCTTGCTTGAAAGCGACCCGCGGCTTGCCCACCGAGACCTCGACCTTGAAGTCGAACTTGAGTCGGTTGCGAATGATTTCGAGGTGCAACTCACCCATGCCATAAATCAACAGTTGGCCTGTCTCTTCATGAATCGTGCATTGGAAGGTTGGATCTTCTTTCGCCAATTGGGCTAAAGCCTCCGAGAGTTTCTCTCGGTCAGCGTTCGTCCGCGGCTCAATGGCCATCGAGATCACTGTTTCCGGAAAATGCATGCGCTCGAGTACAACAGGCCGTTTTTTCTCGCAAAGGGTGTCGCCGGTTGCGGAAATCTTGAGTCCCGTCACGGCGACAATGCTGCCGGCCTCCGCATAGTCAACAGCGGCCCTGGAATCCGCGTGCATGACAAAGATGCGTGAAATGCGTTCAATCTTGCGGGTCCTCGGATTGAAGACCTGCTCGCCCTGCTTCAACGTCCCAGAGTAAACCCGGACAAAAGTAAGGTCGCCGTGCTTATCGCCAATCGTCTTAAAGCACATGGCCGCCAACTGCCCCTTAGGGTCGGCATCCAGAAGAATGACCTTTTCTTCATCATCAGGATCACGGCCCTCTGCAGCCGGGATGTCGAGGGGCGACGGCAAGAAAGCGTCAACACCGTCCAATAGTCTCTGCACCCCTTTGTTTTTAAGTGCTGAGCCGCAGAACACCGGAACGACCTTGCCGGCAATGGTTGCCTCGCGAAGCCCTTTCACAATGTCATCAAACTCGAGAGTGTCGGTATCGAGAAACTTATCGGTGAGCTCATCTGTCGTCTCGGCCAGCTGCTCGATAAGCAGGGCCCTTTGGTCTTCAGCTATTTGCTGGAGATCGTCTGGAATCGCCACGCGGTTGAAGCGCGCGCCCTGGCTGCCGTCCTCGTATCGAATGGCCTCCATTTTCACGAGGTCAATCACGCCCGCGAAGTCTTTCTCGGCACCGATGGGCATTAGGACCACAACGGGATTCGCACCGAGCCGCGAACGAATCTGTTCGACAACACGAAAGAAATCAGCACCGATTCGATCCATCTTATTAACGAACGCCAAACGCGGAACATTATAGTCGTTGGCCTGGCGCCAAACGGTCTCGGATTGAGCCTCGACACCAGAAACAGCGCAAAACACGCCAACAGCGCCATCCAGCACACGGAGGGACCGCTCAACTTCGGCAGTAAAGTCTACGTGTCCCGGTGTATCAATGATGTTGATTTGGCAATCGCGCCATTCACAAGAAGTAGCCGCCGAAGTGATGGTAATGCCACGCTCCTGCTCTTCACGCAGGTAGTCCATGGTGGCTGTGCCTTCATGGACCTCACCGATCCGGTGCTCTTTTCCGGTGTAATAGAGCACTCGCTCAGAAACGGTGGTCTTGCCGGCATCGATATGAGCAATGATGCCGATGTTCCTGATTTTGTCGATCGGTTTAGACATGGGGTCCTATCACCAACAAATAGCAGCGGTACACTTACGAGTCGCACTACCGAGAGTAATGAAAACGGCCTCCACGATTACTCGTGAAGGCCGTCTTTGTTTGTCCGACGGGCCGAAGCCCTCAACTACCAAGCGAAATGAGCGTTCATCTTGTTGGCGTCGGCCATCTTGTGCGTGTTCTCTCGGGTGGTCATTGCGTTGCCTTCCTTATTGTAGGCTGCGCAAATCTCATCTGCCAAGAACGTGCAAGTAGCACGACCACTCTTCTTGCGAACGGCTTCGAGAAGCCAGCGGAACGCGAGGTTCTGCTGACGAGTTCTCTTGACCTCGATTGGCACCTGGTATGTGGCACCACCGACACGCTTGGAACGAACCTCGATCATTGGCTTGACGTTGCTTACTGCTTGAGCAAACACTTCTTCAGGCGTCTTGTCTGAGATTCGCTTCGCAACGATTTCCATTGCGTCGTAAAAAACCTTCTGAGCGATCGACTTCTTGCCGTCCTGCATCAGACAGTTGATGAACTTTGCCACCAACATGCTGTTAAAGCGCGGATCCGGCTTTAGAAAGCGATCGGTTGATTGGTACTTCCTGGCCACTGTTCAGGCTCCCTTGATCTTTACTTAGGCCTCTTGGCACCGTACTTAGAACGACCACGACGGCGATCATCAACACCAGTGGCATCAAGTGCACCACGGACGATGTGATAACGCACACCAGGAAGGTCACGAACACGTCCACCACGGACGAGCACAATACTGTGCTCTTGAAGGTTGTGACCTTCACCGCCGATGTAGGCTGTTACTTCCTTGCCGTTACTGAGACGGACACGGGCAATCTTCCTCAAAGCCGAGTTCGGCTTCTTCGGTGTTTGTGTCTTAACCTGAAGGCAAACGCCACTACGCTGTGGACAGGAGTCCAAAACTGGGGCATTACTCTTCTTTTTGATCTTCTTGCGGCCCTTGCGGACCAGCTGGTTGATCGTCGGCATGACGACGCAACTCCTTGTTGCATTTATATTTCTAACAAAATCCCCGCGGATTCGATGAATCCATCAAGGTCCGGGGTCGAGGATCATAAGAAGGACCCTCTCTCCCATCAACGGTGTTCCACTTAAACAGCGGCCTCTTCGGCAATCACTTCATCGCCTTCCGACTCTTCAGGTTCGATATTATGCTTCACAAGTGTTGCATGATAATCAATGAAGCCGGTTCCCGCAGGAATCAAGTGACCCAAGATAACATTCTCTTTGAGACCAATGAGATTGTCCATCTTGCCGCCAAGAGCCGCCTCGGTAAGAACCTTGGTGGTTTCCTGGAACGATGCTGCGGAAATGAAACTTTCACTCTGCAAGGCTGCTTTGGTGATACCAAGCAACATTGGCTGAGCTGTTGCTGGCTTACCCTTAGCGGTCTTGACCTTTTCGTTAGCTTCCTTAAAGGCATGCTTGTCAACGACATAGCCAGACAAGAAGTCCGTATCACCGGGATTCTCGACTTTCACCTTGCGAAGCATTTGGGCAATAACCAACTCAATGTGCTTATCATCGATACGCACACCCTGTGAACGATAAACAGTCTGAATTTCACGCAGAAGGTACTCGTGAAGAGCATCCATGCCTGAGATTCGCAGAATGTCATGAGGGACTGGCGAACCATCCACCAAGGCCTCACCCGAACGAACCATGTCGCCACGGTGAACTCTCAGGTGCTTGGAGTGTGGGACCAAGTGCGAACGCTCGATGCCGCCTTCGCCCTTCACAATAATTACGCGTTTTCCACGTTTTTTATCGCCAAGCTCAACCACACCGTCGATTTCCGCAATAACGGATGGATCTTTCGGTGTACGAGCTTCGAAGAGTTCCGTGACACGTGGGAGACCACCAGTAATATCCTGGTTACCGGTCAGTTCACGTGGCGTCTTGGCAAGCATTGAACCAGCCTTGATCTTCGCGCCATCCTTGACTTCGATATGAGCCTTCTCAGGAATCGGGTAGAGCCCGATTGGGTTGCCTTCGTTGTCTTCAATGATGAGTTGGGGATGCAATTCACCCTTGTGCTCCATGATGACCATACGGCGAATCTTTGATCCGGGTTCTTTCTCCCGTTTCATCGTTTCGCCTTCAACGATATCTTCAAATCGAATCTTACCGGCACGCTCTGCAATAATCGGGATATTGTGCGGATCCCAGCGACAAAGCATAACTTTCGGTTCGACCTGGGCCCCATCGGCAACTTCAATCACGGCACCGAGCGGTACTGGGTGCTTCTCAAGCTCCCGGTCCATGTCGTCCATAACTGCGAGTTCACCGTTCCGATTGAGAACGACCAAGCCTTCAGTCGACTCCACTGTCCGGAGGTTGCGGTATTCGACGCTACCAGCCTGACGAGCCATGATATGCGATTCAGCCACTGAACGAGATGCCGTACCACCAATATGGAAAGTACGCATAGTCAGCTGAGTACCAGGCTCACCAATTGACTGAGCACCGATCACACCAACGGCCTGTCCCATTTCGACTGGGCGGCCACGGGCCAAATCCATGCCGTAGCAAGTCACACAAGCGCCACGTGGCGTGTCACATGTAAGACCAGAACGCACTCGGATTTTCTCGTAGCCCAAGGCTTCGATTTTAGCGGCGCGTTTCTCGTCAATGAGTCCACCAGCTTCAACAATCACTTCGCCAGAAACGACGTCCGTGATGGCGTCACAGGATGAACGTCCACGAATGTTGTCGGCCAAGGACACTTCGACGTGCTCACCCTTGTAAACAGCACCCTTGGTGATGCCTCGGGTTGTTCCGCAATCGTGCTGGCGAATGACCACGTTTTGGGTGACATCTGTCAGCTTACGCGTGAGGTAACCGGAGTCAGCAGTCTTGAGGGCTGTATCAGCCAGACCCTTACGAGCACCATGCGTTGAAGAGAAGTACTCGAGGACTCGAAGACCTTCACGGAAGTTAGCCTTAATTGGCGTTTCAATGATTCGACCGTTTGGCTTAGCCATCAGCCCACGCATACCGGCGAGCTGACGAATCTGCTCCACCGAACCACGAGCACCAGAGGCGGCCATCATATAGATTGGGTTGACGCGTACGCCGTCTTCACCGAAGTCATTCTTCAGCTCAGCCATCATCTCTTCACCAATGGCTTCACGAGTGTGAGTCCAGGTATCGATGATCTGGTTGTAGCGTTCGCCGTCAGTAATGACACCGTTGGCGTAGTTGTCTTCAATGCCCTCGACTTTGGTTTCCGAGATGGCGATAATCGATGCCTTCTTGGCTGGCATGATCATGTCGGTCTTACCGAATGAAAGACCAGCGCGGGTGGCAGCCTTGAAGCCGATCTCTTTGAGATCGTCCAAGAGCATCAATGTATAGCGGCGACCGAGACGTTTGTGACAATCTGTAATAACGCGCGACAATGCCTTCTTAGACATCTCCACGTTGTAGTACTTCATCCCCTTATGGAGGATGTCGTTGAAGAGAATACGTCCAACAGTGGTCTGAAGGATTTCATCCTCTGCGTCGTACTCATTGTCACGGTTGAAGATCGTTTGTAGACCCTTCAAACGTACTTTGATCTTCGTATGGGTACGAAGTTTACCGTTCGCGTAGGCTGTCATCACCTCAAGAGGTGACGAGAATGTCCGCGGATAAAGTTTCTCGTGGGGTTGATCTGTGGTGAGATAGAAGGCGCCCAAAACAACATCCTGCGTTGGCGAGATGATCGGATGACCACTTGCCGGTGAGAAAATGTTGTGTGGAGCCAACATCAAGGTGCGAGCCTCGACCTGCGCTTCGTAAGAAAGCGGCAAGTGAACAGCCATCTGGTCACCATCGAAGTCAGCATTGAAACCGGTGCAAACCAAAGGATGCAAACGGATCGCGTTACCTTCGATCAAGGTTGGCTCAAATGCCTGAATACCCATACGGTGAAGCGTTGGAGCACGGTTCAAGAGAACTGGATGCTCGTCAATCACCTCCTCGAGGATATCCCACACCTCGTCATCTTTACGTTCAAGCATCTTCTTGGCGCTGCGAATCGTGTCCGCAAAACCAAGTTCCTTGAGACGACGAATGATGAATGGTTGGTAGAGCTCGAGAGCAATCTTCTTTGGCAAACCACATTGATGCAATTTGAGGTCAGGGCCAACAACGATGACACTACGAGCCGAGTAGTCAACGCGCTTACCCAAGAGGTTCTCGCGGAAACGACCCTGCTTACCCTTGATCATGTCGGTCAAGGATTTTAGTGGGCGGTTGTTTGAGCCCAGAACGCTGCGACGGCAACGGGCATTGTCGAAGAGTGCATCCACTGACTGCTGAAGCATGCGCTTCTCGTTGCGGATGATCACTTCTGGAGCGTTCAAGTCGAGGAACTTCTTCAAGCGATTGTTGCGGTTGATCAAACGACGGTAAAGGTCGTTCAAGTCCGAGCTCGCAAAGTTACCACTCTCGAGTAGAACCAAAGGACGAAGATCTGGTGGGATGACAGGAACCACGTCCAAGATCATCCACTCAGGGCGATTCTCCGAATCCCGAAGAGCTTCGACAGTTCCAAGGCGCTTGACGATATCTTTTGCGCGTTGCTTCGAGCGTGTCTCCTGAAGTTCCTGACGCAACTCTTCCGAAATCTTAGGCAAGTCGAGTTTCATCAAGAGTTTCTTGATGGCTTCGGCGCCCATAGCGGCTTCGAATTTGTTGCCGAACTTGATCTTGGCTTGGCGATATTCGTCTTCGGTGAGAAGTTGAATTTCCTGCAGACCCGTCTCTTCAGGGTTTCCAGGATCAACGACAACGTAGTCCTGGAAATAGATGACTTTTTCCAGGTCGGAAGTCTTCATGGCCAACAAAGTGCCCATGCGCGATGGCATGGCTTTGAAGAACCAAATATGACCGACTGGAGCAGCCAAGTTAATGTGCCCCATGCGGCTCCGGCGAACACGTGAGTGTGTCACCAAAACGCCACAACGGTCACAGATAATGCCCTTGTGCTTAATGCCCTTATATTTACCGCAGGCGCACTCCCAGTCCTTTTCAGGTCCAAAGATGCGCTCACAGAAAAGGCCTTCCTTTTCTGAGCGGTAAGTACGGTAGTTAATGGTTTCGGGTTTCTTGACTTCACCGTAGGACCAGTTCCGTATATCGGCCGGCGAGGCCATACGGATAGTCACTGCAGAAACATCATTCACTCGAGTGAGAATTGGACTCATTCTTTTCTACCCCTGCTCTTAGGCCCCTAAGGCCGCGCCCAAGTCGTCGTGCTTACGTAGTTCAACATTCAAGCAGAGCCCGCGTAGCTCGTGACAAAGGACATCGAAACTGACTGGTGTACCGGCTTCGAGCGTATTCTCGCCCTTAACCATTGATTCGTAGATCTTGGTGCGGCCGTCGACATCATCCGACTTGACAGTCAAGAGCTCTTGCAAGATGTATGCGGCGCCGTAGGCCTCCAAAGCCCAGACTTCCATCTCACCAAAGCGCTGACCACCGAACCTTGCCTTACCACCCAATGGTTGTTGAGTAATGAGAGAGTAAGGACCCGTGGCACGGGCATGAACTTTCTCGTCAACCAAGTGATGAAGCTTCAGAATATACATGTAGCCAATGGTGGTTTCCTGCTCATAGGCCATTCCAGTACGGCCATCGTAGAGTTGAATCTTGCCTGATCGTGGCAAGCCAGCTTCTTCGAGTGCATCTTCGATGTCGCTTTCCTTGGCACCAGCAAACACAGGTGTGATTGCTTGGAAGTCCAAGGTTTTAGCAGCCCAACCGAGATGCGTTTCAAGAATCTGTCCAACGTTCATACGAGAAGGAACACCAAGTGGGTTCAAGCACAGGTCGATAGGCTTGCCATCGGCCGTGAATGGCATGTCTGCCTCAGGCAAGACCCGAGCGATCACACCCTTGTTACCGTGGCGACCAGCAATCTTGTCACCGACGGACATTTGACGCTTGGTAGCGATAAAGACTTTGACCATCTCGAGAACACCCGTTGGCAATTCATCACCACGGGAAAGGCGATTGACCAATTTGGTCTTTTCGCCTTCAAAGTTGTCGATGCGCTCTAAGTAAGCCTTCACAGCATTTTGTGCTGTGTCGCGCTTCTTGCCCTTACCAAACTGTGCGTCGACGGCAGTGAGGATTTGCTCACGAACCAACTTGCAAAGATAGTAGTTCTCAGCACTCTCTGCAGTGATTTGTTCGCCAGTAGTCGTATCGAGGAGTTTGGTTTCACCAATCTCATCCAGACGAATAATGAGTTGATCCAAAGTGTCGCGGTAGCGACCCAAGAAGCGCGTTTCCGCCTTCTTGATCTCTGCCAAGTTCTTCTGACGTTCCTCTTCGGTCATGTTGACCTTGCGAGAGAACTTCTGGGTATCGATGACGATACCTTCGCAACCTGAAGGAGCTTCCAGAGAATCGTTCTTGACGTCTTCGCCTGCACGACCAAAGATCGCGTGAAGAAGTTTCTCTTCTGGCGATAGTTCGTTCTTACTCTTCGGAGCAACCTTACCGACGAGGATGTCACCAGGGCGAACCTTGGTGCCAACCAGGCAGATTCCGTCTTCGTCCAAGTTTTTCAGAGCGCGCTCTGGAACGTTCGGGATATCCCGAGTGAATTCCTCGCGGCCAAGCTTCGTCTCACGAATTTCGATTTCGAACTCATCGATGTGAATCGATGTGAACATGTCTTCCTTCACCAACTTCTCACTGATGAGGACAGCATCCTCGAAGTTGTAACCGTCCCAAGTCATGAAGCCGACCAGGACGTTTCGTCCCAGGGCGAGCTCACCATCATGGGTTGCAGCACCATCAGCGATCACTTGACCGACAGCGATTTCATCACCTTCGGCAATGATTGGCTTTTGGTTCAAACATGTCCGCTCGTTCAAACCAGTGAACTTGCGCAAGTTGTAGAGATCGTCGCCAACATGAATTTCCGTAGCGGAAACATATTTGGCAATACCGGCGTTGGTCGCCCGGACAACCATGCCAGAGTTCTTGGCTACTTCTCTTTCCATGCCCGTTGCCACGCAAGGTGGATCGGTTCGGAGCAATGGCACAGCTTGACGCTGCATATTCGATCCCATCAAAGCACGGTTTGCATCATCGTGCTCAAGGAATGGAATCAAACTGGAAGACACGCCAACAATTTGCTTAGGCGATACGTCCATGTATTGGACTGACTTACCATCGACAAAACGGAAGTCACCGCGGACACGGGAAAGGACACGCTCGCCTTCGAACTTGCCATCATCGTGAATCGGTGTATCCGCAGGAGAGATAATCGATTCGCCTTCTTCGTCCGCACGAAGCCAGACAACATTATCACTCACGATACCGTCCTTGACAGTACGGTATGGCGTGATCAAGAAGCCATATTGGTCGACGTCAGCATAGATACCGAGGGAGGCGATCAGGCCAATATTGGTACCTTCTGGAGTTTCAATCGGGCAGATGCGGCCATAGTGCGAGATATGAACATCTCGTACTTCGAAACCGGCACGCTTACGATTCAAACCACCAGGACCGAGAGCCGAAAGCCGGCGCTCATGAGTCAACTGGCTCAGTGGGTTGGTCTGGTCAACGACCTGAGACAACTCACCACGACCGAAGAAGTAGTCAATCGCGGAACTGATCGTCTTCGCGTTGATCAAGCTACGGGGAGTGACATTTTCCTTCTCAATGTTCATACGCTCTTGCGCAGTTTTACGAAGCTTGAGGAAACCCTTACGGAATTCATCAGCAGCGAGCTCTGCGATGGTACGAACACGACGGTTACCAAGATGATCGATGTCGTCCAGCTGACCACTACCAGCGCGCAACTGAAGCAAATAGCTGATCGAGTTGATCATGTCCTCGGCCTGGAGCGTCATGACGTCGTCTGGCACATCTTGCCTGAACTTACGATTCAAGCGGAAACGGCCAACCTTGCCCAGGCGATAGCGTGCTGGATCGTAGAATTTCTCAGCGAAGAGATCCTTCGCCTTCTCGATCTGCGGCGGGTTACCTGGACGGAAGCGGCTGTAGATCTTGAGCAGGGCTTCGTCATGGCTCTTGACGTTGTCTTCGCGAAGCGTGTTGAGGATCAAGAAGTCAGTGACTTTCTCAATGACTTCAACCGACTTCAGCTTCGAGGCCTGGAGGATCTTGATGTATTCTTCAGTGAGTTGCTCACCGGAACTAATCAGGATCTCGCCGGTCTCAGAGTCGACCACGTCACCGACAACAAACTTGTCTTTCAGTTTGCTGGCGGCCTTGGCGTCAACCTTGATCTTCTTGGTCTTGTGGAAGAGGCGAATGATGTCCTCGTCCGTCGAGTAGCGCTCATCCATGGCGCGTAACAAAGTCGTCGACAAGAACTTTCCGCTCTGGTCGATCTTGACATGCAACGCCTCTTTCTTGCTTACCGAGATTTCGATCCAAGAGCCGCGCTCTGGGATAATCCAGCAAGAATGGAGCTTCTTCTCGTTCGTCTGAATGTCACAAGAGAAGTCAACACCAGGGGAACGGTGAAGCTGGCTGACAATCACGCGTTCGGCGCCATTGACAATGAACTCACCGCCACCAACCATGATAGGGATTTCGCCCAAATAGACTTCTTCTTCGACTGGCTCGGCCTTGTCTAATCGGCAGCGAACCTTGAATGGTGTACTGTAGGTGAGCCGCAGACTGCGGCACTCATCTGGAGTATATCGGGGCCGTCCAAGCTCATAGCCTAGGTATTCCAACGCCAGAGTCTTATCGTAGCTCTGGATAGGGAACACTTCGCTAATGATGGCTTCGAGCCCACCGACTCGTTCAGTTGGTGGAACATTCGGCTTCAAAAACTCCTCATAGGCGTTCAATTGCAACGCAATGAGGTTGGGGAGTTCAATGACCTCACCCTTGCCGCCGTATTTGCGAATTTCGCTGGCAGTCTTGATCCTGCTCATCCTTGCCCCTTTTTCCAACGACTAAGCGTTGTGTGCGCGGTCATCTCTCGACGCCCCATCCCTGTACCGGGCGTCGTCGTGTCGGCGATCTCCCTCGAGGTGCCCATTTGGACGCCTCCGGGCGCCCTATTTAGGCACCCGAACGGGAGCGGCGCCCGCCCACTGGTATGGACGGACGGTGGGGGTGCATGAACAAGCCATGCACCCCTCATTCGTTTTTTCCGGTTCCTATCGTCCTAAGCTGTTTGGCTTCAAGATTCAAGGGCACTCGCTGAGATTGCTCTCAACAAGGATGCTGCAGCCGGACCTACTTAACTTCGACGTCGGCGCCAGCGTCAGTAAGCTGCTTGGCGACATCATCGGCATCGTCCTTGGAAACACCTTCTTTGACTGGCGACGGTGCGCTGTCAACGAGGGCTTTTGCTTCCTTGAGGCCGAGTCCTGTAATGGCGCGAACAGCCTTGATCACTGCGATCTTGGCAGCTCCGGCACCCTTCAAGATGACGTCGAATTCGCTTTGCTCTTCAGCAACGGCTTCGCCGCCACCGCCACCGCCGCCACCCATCATGATTGGAGCAGCAGCTTCGACCTTAAATGTTTCCTTGAAGGCTTCTTTCAGCTCAACAAGTTCCAAGACGGACATTGCACCAATGGTGTCCAAAAGTCCTTGTGTCTTTTCTGAGTATTCAGACATCGGAGTCTCCTATGCTTTTGCATGCGTATCGTAGCAAGCAAATTCTATTCGTTATACAATACAGAGCGAGGCCTAACCTTCGGCCCCACTTTTTGCTTCTAAAGCTTCCACCAAACCATGAACTTCCGTCAATAGATTGTTCATAGAGGCAGCCATGTCGCTGACTGGACCGAAGAAGCTCTGCATGACCATAGCCTGCAGTTCCTTGCGTCCAGGCATCTTTGACAATTGGGTTACCCCGTCCTTGTCAATGACTTCGCCATCCATGAAGCCACCAAGGACTTCGAGGTTCTTAATTGTTTTGGCTTCTTCCATTACGATCTTGGAGATCGCAATGGCACCTTCGCCGCCAAATGCCACACCAGCGGGACCGCTGACGATGGCGTCGACGCCAGTCATTCCAACCTTCTCAAGCGCGATGAAGCCGAGACGATTTCTCAGGAAGAGAAATTGCACGCCTTCATTGCGAAAACGAGAACGAAGATGCTCGGTTTCGTGAACGGTCATCCGGCCTGGATTAACGAACACTGCCGAGTCATGCCCATCCATAGTCGTAGCGACCTGATGGACGATGGCATTCTTCATGGCTTTACTCATGATTTCTGTCCTTTCTTCCTCAGGGTTTACAACTTAATGGGCACTCCAGGACTATGCGTTGCTGTCAGCACTGCCTTGACCATGTAATGGCCTTTGGCTGCGCTTGGTTTGACAAGAACAATATAGTCCAGAAGAGCTTTGACATTTTCTGCAAGCTTGACAGGTTCAAACGAACGCTTACCAACTGGGGCGTGAATATTCCCACCCGCGTCAACGCGAAATTCGATCTTACCTGCGACAAATTCACTTACTGCGGTACCCACGTCCATGGTTACGGTTCCGGCCTTTGGACTCGGCATTTTACCCTGGGGACCCAGGACTTTACCGAGACGGCCGACGTGACGCATCATGTCGGGAGTTGCAACAGCCACATCGAAATCCATCCAACCATCCTGGATCTTTTGAGCCAGGTCGGCAGAACCAACTTCGACGGCCCCCGCGTTTTTTGCTTCCTCGGCCTTAGGGCCTTCGGCAAAGCAAATAACACGAAGGGTTTTGCCGATCCCGTGCGGTAGTGAAATAGCCCCACGAACCATTTGGTCCGATTTCTTGGGGTCAATCCCTAGTCGCACACAAAGCTCGACGGTTTCGTCGAACTTTACCTTAGGAAATCCTGAGAGGGTCTGGATTGCGGTCTCCAAACTTTCAGGCTCCTGAGGGGCTCGGGCCTTGGCCGCGCGGTACCTTTTGCTCCGCTTTGGCATAGGCATAGCCTCCTTGAGGTGCTGAGTTCCATCCCGTGGTTAGACCGCACCTCTCTGGTCTCCCACAAGATCACAATTCGGGATACTGCGCATCCCTGGAAGGCAAGCCTCCCGAACAGACCCGAAGGCCTGTTATCTGGTCTTACTTAGTCTTTGACAACCAAACCCATCGAGCGGGCGGTGCCGGCGATGATCAGAATGGCCGCATCGATATCAGAAGCGTTCAATCCGTCCATCTTCATTTCCGCGATCTCTTTGAGCTGATTGCGGGTGACAGTACCGATCTTGGTCGTGTTGGGTTCGCCTGAACCCTTCAGAACGCCTGCGGCCTTCTTCAACAAAACCGCTGCAGGTGGCGACTTAATAATGAAGTCAAAGCTGCGGTCATTGAAAACGGAAATCTCCACGGGAAGAACCATGCCAGGTTGATCCTTGGTGGCATCGTTAAAGCGCTTAACGAACTCGGCGATGTTAACGCCGTGCTGTCCAAGTGCTGGTCCAACAGGTGGCGCTGGTGTTGCTTGCCCACCGGGACATTGCAACTTGATTTTGGCGGTGATTTCCTTGGCCATGATATTCTTTCCGTCGTTTCTAGGCCGCCCTCAGGGCGACCATATTCATCGTCTCGTTCAAATGATGAGACTAAATTTTCTCAGCCTGCCAGTATTCCAACTCAACCGGGGCAGCCCGGCCAAAGATGTTTACTGTCACGCGGATTCGGCCCTTGTCAGGCAGAATCTCTTCGACAACCCCGTCAAAGTCTTCGAACGGGCCGTCCTTAATTTTGACCTGCTCACCAATATCAAAGTTGATCTTGATGACAGTCTTGCTCTCAATCTCATCATCCGTCCCGAAGATCTTCGTGACTTCGTCCGGCGTCAGAGGATAAGGCTTTGTGTGAGTTCCACCATGAGAGCCGACAAAGTCGCCCACACCCGGTGTCTCACGAATGAAGATCCAAGATTGCTCATCCATATAGAGCTCAATCAAAACGTAGCCCGGAAAGATCTTCTCGGAAGCGATTCGCTTCTTACCGTTCTTGATCTCTTCGTACTTCTTGACCGGAACAACAACAGAAGTGATCCTGTCCTCAAAACCATGAATCTCGATTCTGCGCTCGAGAGTCTTGCGGACACGGTCTTCTTTGTTGCTCTGCACGCGGATGGCGTACCACTCTTTTTCTAAGGGTTTGCTCTCCTGGTCCATCAGATAATCATCCGAAAGATGTTGGCCAGGGCGTACTCAACAGCAGTCAAGTAAGCCGCACAGACAGCAACAAAGATCAAAACAATGATCGTCGAGTGACGGGCGTCTTCCCAAGTTGGCCACGAGACCTTCTTCAACTCAGTCTCAGTATCAATGAGAAGCGTTGCTGGCTTCTGGCCGTTGAGATAACGGAACACAAACCAAGCAAAAACAACGTTCAAGACGATGCTGAGCAAAACGCCAACAGTCAGAGCCTGACCGTAATAAGGCAAAGTAAAGTCGAGCAACGTCGTACGCGCCCAAGCAAATTGAGCAAGCGTACTTGCCAATTCTTTGAAGCCCCAAACGGAAAGAATCAAAAGCGAATAGAAGGCGACGCGTCGCGTCATCTTACCTTCGCCGATCTTATAGATATCCACGTCACACCTCTTTCGGGCGAACTGGGTTTCCGAACCCACCTACTGGAATCGTCGCGGTAGCCAAAATTGGTTGCCGCGACGTGATCAGACAGTCAAGATGACGGGTGATAGAGTTGAATCTATCACCCGATTATCGTGACTTACTCGACGATTTTACCGACAACGCCAGCGCCAACAGTACGGCCGCCTTCGCGAATAGCGAAGCGCAATTCTGCTTCCATAGCGATCGGTGTGATCAATGTGACTTCAACGCTCACGTTGTCGCCAGGCATGACCATCTCTGTTCCTTCTGGCAACTTGACAGTTCCTGTCACGTCCGTTGTACGGAAGTAGAACTGTGGACGGTAGCCATCGAAGAATGGTGTATGACGACCACCCTCATCCTTGCTCAAGACGTAAACCTCACCAGTAAACTTGGTGTGAGGAGTAATCGAACCTGGCTTAGCAATAACTTGGCCACGCTCGATGTCGTCTTTTTTGACACCACGAAGGAGAAGACCGACGTTATCGCCAGCTTCGCCAGTTGGCAGTGTCTTCTTGAACATTTCAACACCGGTGCAAACCGAGTCGACAGTGTCTTTGATGCCGATGATCTCAACTTTGTCGTTGATGTTAATAACACCACGTTCGATACGACCAGTTGCAACTGTTCCACGACCTTCAATCGAGAAGACGTCCTCTACTGGCATCAAGAATGGCTTCTCGATGTCACGCTTCGGAGCTGGAATGTAGCTGTCAACCGCGTCCATCAATTCGTAGATCGACTGATAGGCGGGATCGTCAACTGGCTTGTCAGCTTGAGCAGCTTCCAATGCCTTGAGAGCTGAACCTTGGATGATTGGAATATCATCACCTGGGTACTCGTACATGCTGAGGAGCTCGCGAAGTTCCATCTCGACCAATTCGAGAAGCTCTTCGTCGTCCACCATGTCGCACTTGTTCATGAAACAAACGATAGCTGGAACACCAACCTGGCGAGCCAAGAGGATGTGCTCGCGTGTCTGTGGCATTGGACCATCAGTAGCAGCAACCACGATGATTGCACCGTCCATCTGAGCAGCACCGGTGATCATGTTCTTGACATAATCAGCATGTCCTGGGCAGTCAACGTGAGCGTAATGACGCGCCACTGTCTCGTACTCCACGTGAGCTGTCGCGATGGTGATACCACGCTCGCGCTCTTCTGGAGCATTGTCAATCTGGTCGAAGGCGCGCTTTTCGCAAAGGCCCTTCTGTGACAAAGCAGCTGTAATCGCAGCTGTCAGAGTTGTTTTCCCATGGTCGACGTGACCGATGGTGCCGATGTTGACATGCGGCTTATTTCTATTAAAGATTTCCTTGGCCATCACTGACTCCTTTTGACCATCTGCCTGGCCCATAGGGCCAAGTCTTCGACAATCCCGTGTGTGTTCGTCGCCTCAGCGTACTAACTAATACGCGTCCATCGACTCAGGCAATCTCCGACACCGCGTCGAAGCCGCCTTAATTACAAGAGCTGCTGGTGGGATTTGAACCCACGACCTCGTCCTTACCAAGGACGTGCTCTACCCCTGAGCCACAGCAGCAACTTTCCAAATCCAACAAGCCGCTGTTGCGACCCACCTCATGCAAAGCATGAAATGAAGTGGGGAGAGAAGGACTCGAACCTTCGAAGGCATAGCCAACGGATTTACAGTCCGCCCCGTTTGACCACTCCGGCATCTCCCCGAATTTTTTCTGTGAGGCTTTCCCTCACGGCCCCGTCACCCGCTAAACCCTGCTCGCCTATTGGCTTACAGGACCTCGTGGATGACGAAAGAGCCAGCGGTCGGGGTCGAACCGACGACCTGCGGTTTACAAAACCGCTGCTCTACCACTGAGCTACGCTGGCAGTTTGGCTTACGCGCCAATTTGGAAGTCAGATCATATGCCGCCTTAGACGGCTATCAAGGCTCGATACTCAAAAACCCCAGATCTCCGTTAACCTATGGGCTGCAATCACTTGCAACGCAAGGAGAGAAAAACGAGCCAAGGTATTTTATGATTTAGCTCGCCGGGGCACCATACTTGCGCGGGGGCGGGTTCTTTTATGGGGCTTCAAATGCCATGCTTGGAAGTTCCAAAAAATGGCCCTGAATGACAATTTTTAGGCCCAACCTGTTACACCACAAGGGGTTAGGGAAGAATGAGTTCTTGGCATTGCCAACAAGCATCACTGTCCTCCAATTTAGGAATTGCATGAAACTCCAAATTGCCATTTTTGCGGCCATATTTTGCTCCTCCGGCGCGTCAGCCCAGTTCCCGATCCACTCCGTTACGAACGGCAGCCAGACCGCTCAGATATTAGGATCTTCAATCGCCAATGTCGGCGATATCGATCTCGACGGGGCCAATGACCTCATTATTGGTGCACCAGGAAGCAAAAGGCTCGGGAGTATTTTCCCTGAAGGAGCGGTCGAGCTCATCTCCGGGGCAGACGGCACAAGAATATGGGCTCGATACGGCTTCACACAGGGCGACGCCTTTGGGACCGCCGTAGCAGGCGGATTTGATGTCAATGGCGATGGGATCCCCGAAATTGCTGTTGGTGCGCCCCTCTACGACAACCTGATTACCGACGACGGGGCTGTCTACATTCTGGAAGGCACGACAAAGAAGGTTCTCCGCGTTCTTTTTGGCCTACCGACGGCTGGTGCCCTTTATGGCAGCCATGTAGAGACTATCGGCGACATCAACGACGATGGCGAGCTGGATTTTCTCATTGGCGCCCCAAACACGTCCTTTCTTGCTGGCGCTGAGGGTTACGTCCAGGTCATTTCCGGCAAAGACCTCGGGACCATCCGAACCCATCGCGGAGCCAATCTCTTTGACCTATTTGGTCGTGGACTGGCAGGTCTACCTGATGTCGACTTAGATGGCTTCCCCGACTACGCCATCGGCATCCCTGGTTTTGATGCGGGTGGCATCAATCGCGGAGCCGTTGACATTTACTCCGGTTACGACGGCAGCCGCCTCAAACGGCTCAAGGGCAAGATCGACCAAAGTCAATTCGGCACCACGATGTGTGCCACTCACGATCCCGACCAGCCCAATTCGGCTCGGCTTTTTGTCGGCTCACCCGATGACAGCCAAGTCGGTAACTTTGGCGGCCGAGTCGAAGTCATTTCACTATGCGAATTCAGCACTGTCAAAGTATTGTCGCCGAACTCTAGCTTTGATCGCCTTGGCGCTTCCTTGGCCAACGGTGGCGATCTCAATGGGGATGGAATAGATGATGTGCTCGTCGGTTCAACTGGTGACGATTTCGCTGGCCCGAATGCCGGGAGTGTGACGGTCCTTTCTGGCACCACACTCACTTCGATAGCCCGCTATTATGGCGTCCTTGGGTCAGCCTTTGGTAAGTCAGTCTGTGGCCTTGGTGACGTCAACAAAGATGGCATCGATGACTTCGCAATTGGGTCATGGAACCCAGGGGCTTCAGTCTTAGAAGGTAACGTGACGATTCGAAGTTATTTAGGAGTAGACCAACTACCCGTTCCACCCTCGGTCTTAGGGTTAGAGTGGTTCCCTGGCTCCAAGTTGGGCAACAGCCGCCAGTCGGACGGTGGACTTTTGGCCACCGACATCCCAGGAAGCCGATGCGTCATTCGAGCATCGCTTGCCGTCCCCGGAGCAACCGGTCCGATCTACAATGATCCCCTCACGACATTCTTCCGTGAATTTTTCCTCATGCCAGCTTCTGGAAGTCGACTCTTTCCCATCGACCTGCTTCAGCCATCGATGGCAGGTATCACGCTCACTATGCAAGTCGTTCGTTGGCCTCTTCTTAACCAGTTATCACCGGCCTATGACATTCTTTTCGGTGGCTAATAACACGTCTCATCATGAGACATGATGTAGTAGTCATGAATCAAGTGAAAATCTTCCTTCGGAGAGCAACGGGACCGAGTAAACAATCAGTTTCCAAATCGAAGGGCACGGTGGTACTATCAACCCCACGCTTTTCGATGCCGAGCAAATCAAAACATGAAATTAACCATCCTGACGCTCCTTGTGAGCGTTGTTGTTATCTCCTTTCTTTCTGCCCAAACACCGCTGCCATTGCGCCATGAAATCGTGGGAAGTCAGCTGTTTGGATCGATCGGGCAGAAACTTGGGCGGGTCCCAGACATCAATGGCGATGGCGCCGACGAACTGATTGTGAGCGCAACGCCTCTCGGCAAGGTCTTCGTTTACTCCGGTGCCGATGCAACTCTCCTCTTGACCTTAAGTACCAGTGGTGTATTCGACAACTTCGGGACATCAGTCTGTGGCATTTCGGATGTCAACACCGACGGCGTTCCTGACCTTGTCGTCGGTGCCCCAGGTGATGACACAGCAGGGATCGACGCCGGCCGGGTCGATGTTTTGTCAGGTGCAGATGGCACATTGATCTTCAGTGCGTTTGGCGACTTCAGCGAAGACTTCTTCGGCACTTCGGTCGCATCTATCGAGGATTTGAATAACGACTCGACGGCTGATTTTCTTGTTGGTGCTCCAGGAAGTTTCAGCAGTGGTTTCGTCCGGGCACATTCTGGTGCCGATGGCTCGACGATCAGTACTTTCTTCGGTCCGAATCCAGGTTCCGGAATGGGTTGGCGCGTCGCCGCCATCGACGACATTGATGGGGATGGATTGCAGGAAGTGGCAAGTGTAGCTATTCATGCGGCCAACACGCTGGGAGATCTTCAGGCCGGACGCCTCTTTGTCATTGCCGGATCGGGCTTAGCTCTTCTCTTAGACGTCGCTGGGTTGGCGGCCAACGATCATTTCGGCTTTGAACTCAGCGCTCTCAAAGACGTCAATGGCGATGACAAAGGCGACTTGCTTGTCAGCGCCCCGAACGACGCCCGAGGAGGCCCCGATGCCGGAAGCGCCCAAATCATATCAGGTGCCGATGGCACCGTCCTCTCCGACATGATCGGTCAACAACCATTTGCACTCTTCGGATCTGCAGTCGCGGACGCCGGTGACGTGAATGGGGATGGCATCACCGACGTCGTAATAGGCGCCAAATTTCACGACGGCTTTGTGGCCGATTCCGGCTTGGTGTCGGTAAGAAACGGCGCTGACGGCACGGTCATTGAAGACTTCAGCGATTTCGAATCAAGTACGCTCTTAGGCGCCTCCTTGGTCGGCTTAGGAGACGTCGATGGCGATGGCTTCGATGACTTCGCCATGGGCAAACCAAATGCCAACGGCCCGAGTTTCCTCGTTGGTATCGTGCGCGTCATTAGTGTTGGTGGTACTCGGAAATATGGTGCGGTAAACGCACCCGCAGCAAGCCGAGGCTTGTCTTGGATCTGCGGACCGTTCGGTGATCGCACCAGCGGTAGCATCGTCTTGGATGGAGCCAGTCCCTTCGACATCGGTGTCGTGGCAGCAAGTTTCGCACCTGCCGACATGAACTTCTCAGGCCTGCCGATCCTGATCAATACCGCTCCAACGTTACTCGCGGTGGAATACCAATTCCTCTACGCCCTTGACGGCACAGCGACCTTTGCCACTTCAATCAAGAATCCATTCCTCACGGGGATTCGTGCCTATGTTCAAGGCTTTGATGCCCAGTTCCCTTACGGCGCAACCAACGGCATCGAGATTCGACACTTCTAATCGCGGACCTACTTGGCGTTCCCCTTGGTTGTCGACGACGTTCAAGGGGTGATAAGCGAGCATCCATTTGCGTTGAATTTGTCGGGCGGGTGATTGGGGCTGGAGTTATTCCGATAGTGGCGTGTCGATGATGCCTACGTCTTCATAGGCAATCTCCATGGTCATGCTGCCCATCATAACTGTGATCTTCTCGTCGGTGCGGTGAAACTTACGTATACGGCATTTCTGACCAAGACGAGGGACGTAGATTTCGTCCTGCTTCTTGAGCGTTGCGATATATTGACGACGGCGATCGGCGAGTGAAGTGCCCTTGGAGGTATCCAAAAGAATCTCCTCAATCTTCTCGACCGTCGCTTTGAGAGGTTTGGGGACGTTGCCAAGCTGCCGCAATAAGGGCGCTAACTGAACGCGAAGTTCTTTGAGGACGACATCGATCACCCCTTCAGCTTCGTTATTGATGCGGCGCGATTTCTTCTCCAAATGGCGCTGCTTCTCTTCCGCCGACTTGGCCAAGTTTTTGCTGCGCAAGAGATGTTTTTCGCTGACCTTTCTGGTCGCTTCCAAATCTTGTCGGCTTTCTTGCAGCTTCTGAATCATCTCATGCTCGGGGCGCTCCTCATTGGCCGCCAATTCTTTTCGAGCACGATCTAAGATTTCATCACTCATGCCATAGCGCCCTGCAATGTTGAGAGCATTGCTATTGCCAGGTTGTCCGATCAGAAGCTCGTAGGTTGGTCGCATTGACTCTTTGTCAAAGGCAACCGACGCGTTCTCGACCTCAGCGTGTTGGTAGGCGTATTCTTTCAACGATCCCAGGTGAGTTGTGACAACACCCGACACACGCTTCTCCCGGAGTGATTCGAGGATCGCCCGGCCCAAGGCCGCCCCTTCCGCTGGATCTGTGCCCGCCCCCAACTCGTCCAGAAGTACGAGAGACCGGCGACCGCAGTTCTCCAGGATCTTGGCGATGTTGCTGATGTGGCCAGAGAAGGTCGAGAGGCTCTGACTAATACTTTGCTCGTCACCAATATCGGCGTGGATCGTCTTAAAGACTGGCATGCGAGTTCCGACTTCGGCCGGCACGTGCATCCCTGCTTGATACATGAGTTGGAGTAAACCGACCGTTTTCAGGGTGACCGTCTTGCCGCCAGTATTGGGCCCAGTCACGACCAAAATCCGAAAACCCTCGCGCAAGCGAATGTCGAGAGGAACGACTTTGAACCCGTCATCGCCCTTGGCCGATTCAACCAAGAGAGGATGGCGCGCACCAATCATGCGCAGGACTCCATCGGCGGCAAACTCGGGAGAGTTCATGCGGAAGTCTTTTGAAAACTGTGCTTTCGATTGAGTGAAATCGAGCCAGGCTAAGATGTTCGTCGTATGAATGATCCGATTCTTGTGCGTTCTCAAATCACGAGTGACTTGCCACAAGATTCGACTGACTTCGTTACTGATTTGCGCTTGGAGTTCCCGCAAACGGTTGGTCATGGGCACGATGCTCGCCGGTTCGATGAAAACCGTGGAACCTTTTTGCGATTGGTCATGAACGATGCCTCTGACCCGCCCCTTCATGTCCAACTTGACAGCCAGGACCCAACGTCCATTGCGAATCGTTGGGTTGGGTGCCTGCAACGCCGCCCTTACTTCGGAATTCTCCACGAACCGACGCAATGCATCTCGGATCTCTTCCTCTTTCGCTCTCGATTTCTGGTGCAACTCAAGCAACAGAGGGCTGGCGTTATCCTTAATGGCATCAGGGGGCTCGACGATGCGATCCATCAAGTCGACCAGGTCAGACGTGTCAATAAATTGGGAAATGAGGGCGCCAATCTCAATAAGGAGACTCTTGTTTTGCTCGACACAGCGGACCAAGTCTCGCGTTCGCCGCAAGGCAGCCATCAGGCTTGCTAACTCGCGAGGCTCGAAGGGCCGATTCTCTTTTTCGCTTCTGGCAAAGATATCAGCTGGATCGATGAGCCCACCCAGTGGCAAGTCTGCCCCTGAATTGAGAAGGGCTCGTAATTCGTCCGTTTGCGTGACAGCGAGCCTAATCCGAGGAGCGTCGACCTCAGGCTCTAAGGCAACGGCGACACGTCGGCCCATTGGGCCGCTGCATCTTTTGACGAGGAATTCCTGGATCCTCTTCCATTCCAAAACTTCAAGGGTGTGGACGTTCATGCCGTCTTATAACGCGGATCAAGGGTCTGACGGGAGGTGCCACTGAGAAATTGGGTGGACGATTGAGAACTGCAACTTCATGCAATGGAGCAGCAACGCACACGGAATCTTCCGCGCTACGCTTTAGCTCAAGGAGTCAAAGACCCCAGGCCCGCGGCCAACCTAATCGGGTTGGCCGTAGAACATGAAGCCAAGCTCAAACCCAAGGCTCAAAGAAGAGCTAAGAGCATGAGTCCTGCACAAGCCGCGATGATCGAGATTTCAGATAAGACTGTCTTCAACATGACTCGCCCTCACTAAGAGAAACAAGAGGTCCGCAGCCCTGTGGCCGCGTTTACCCATGCAGAAGACGATTCAGGGGGGACAGTCCCCTCCCGTCTATCGCTGAAAAACCAAGCTCTTAGCCGAAGGAAGGACGGTCAGATTCGGACATCGGCTTGGAGTCTGCAGATGAGCGGAGGCTTCCGGCATCGGCAGAATCATGGGCTGCATGCGAATCAGTGTCTATATCGTCCAATCCCTTGCTGACGCGCTCTTTCATCATGCGGCCAACTTTGAATTTGACGACCCGCTTTGCGGGCACTTCGACCTTCTGTAAAGTTCTGGGGTTCTGAGCTTTACGAGCGGCACGCTCCTTGATCTCGAAAACACCGAATTCACGGAATTCCAAACGGTTTCCTTGTCCGAGCTCATCAATGATCTCGTCGAGGAACATCTGGATAACTTGTTTCGTGACAACCTTTGTTTGGCCTGTTTTGGCCGAAATCCGGTTCACGAGTTCTTTTTTGGTAATGGTGGCCATAGTTCAAGCCTCCCAAGGCCGACTCCCCTTTTTTTGGCTCGGGGGAGAAAGCAACCTAAGCGTCGCAAGCAACGCTTTTAAATCATCATTCAATAAGGACTTTGGTGCCGGACCAGCCGCCATTTGCTGCTCCTGCTCGATCTCCTATCGGAATCCGCCTGCCGACCTATTGATAGGAACGACAAACACTTATTGAGTTTTGAACGAATTGAAACTTTGATTGTCGAGTTTAAAGACTCAAAAAACGGCATTCGTGCAACCTATCAAGGCTTGCTAAGCCTTTGTCGCAACGGGCATTGTAGAGATTGGCTCGGGGCTGGCCAAGAAGATTGCCTTTCCCTTCTCCCACCCTGTAATTCATTGAAAAAAAAACTGCTCTAAGTCCATATTTCGAAGACTTTCGTCTAAATACATGGAGCGAAGATTGAAAGAGCGAATGTCCCCAACCATCGTAGATTCCATCAAGAATCGAAGTATTCAAAGAAGAAGGTCCCAGTTTTGGGGACGAATCGGGGCTTTTCCTTTGGTTTTCGTGGTGTGCTGCCTGTTGATTCTGAAGAACCGGCCAAGATCCGTGAGATCCGTCATTTCTGACAATTTGGGACTGATCCAAACCCTAAAAAATGGCGGTGATGGGAAATTAAGAGCCAATTCGAGCAGTGCCGAAGATCTCACCCTCATACGCGGCATTGGGCCTGCTACAGCCGGGAAGTTGATTCGGATTCGAGAGTACTTGGGACCCTTTCGCACAACACAGGACTTGCGGCTGGTCCCTGGCATCGGAATAAACCGTCTACCGGAAATCGAAAAGCAGCTTACGGTGGAAGCGAAATGAGCAAATTGGAAGACCTGGCCCTGGCCCTGGCCGAATCGAAAAACACAGAGCTTCTGCTCAAGCTGGCATTAGCCGAAGACATTGGCTCTGGCGATGTCACGACCCAAGCGACTGTTCCCGCTGGCAAACGCGCCACCGCGAAGATTGTGGCGCGTCAAGACGGAGTTGTCTGCGGCTTCCCGATTCTCAACCGAGTCATTCAACTCGCGGGTGCAGACCTCGAAATGACGGTTCACACCTTCGAAGGTGCGACGGTTCAAAATGGCGTCACCATGGCCACAATCACTGGTGCCGCTGATGCCATCCTGACTCTGGAGCGAACCCTCCTCAATTTCCTACAGAGACTCTCGGGGATCGCGACCGTGACACAGGTCTACGTCCGGGCGGCCAACAGCGACAGCACACAGCTTTTAGAGACCAGGAAGACCATCCCTGGGTGGCGTGGCCTTGACAAGTATGCCGTCCTCGCCGGAGGTGGCTCCAATCATCGGCTCGGGTTATTCGATCAAATCCTGGCCAAAGAAAACCACTTTGCTGTCATTGATGCGGCAGGATTCGCAGAGAAACTCGAACGCCTGAAGAAGCAGGCGCCAGATGGCGTCAAGATCCAAGTGGAGGTTGAGAACTTAGAAGAGTTCCGCGCCGCTCTGCGTGCAGGAATTGAATTGATCCTCTTGGATAACATGAGCCCAGAACTCATGGCCGAAGCAGTCGCGGAAAGAAACGAAGCCAATTCAACGGCTCTGTTGGAAGCATCTGGCGGCATTAACTTAGACACCATCGCTAAGGTGGCCAAGAGTGGTGTCGATCGCATCTCGGTTGGCGCACTCACTCATAGCGTGCCAGCCTTTGACCTCAGCCTCCTCGTGGAGCACGAAGAAGGTTAGGTCTCTCCCAACTAAGCGTGCTTGTTTAGCGGAACGATTTCTGCATTGCGCCGGTGATGCGCCGCAGTTGTCCCCGATCTTTTGAGGTCACCTTGCCACGACGAATGACATTGTCGGCAAACGAAGACAAGATCATTGCCTGCTTTCGCGTTTCTTTCGTCACGTTTGCATTCGACGACGTCGCCAACAATGTGGCCATGTTCTTCAAGCTGGTAAACTCAATCATGTTTAGATCTGGCACTTGTCGGTAGGCATGCGGTTTCTCGACGTTTGCCAACCGTGCTACGACACGGCTGATTGTGCGTGCTTGACGCTTAAGCAACTCTTGGTCAATCTTGGCAACATCGTCCTGGGGTGAGTGGTAGTCTTTGTTCTCACCGACGCTAAAGAACAGATGTGGAATTCTCTTTTTGCGAAAGGCAACAAAGTCACTGCGGTCACCGCTGACGTCAGTCCAGAAAAAATTGAAGCCCAGTTCTTGCCGCTTCGACTCTTCCTGCAACATCGGGAGTACCTCTGGTGTCCACTCCCATCCTTCGACAAACATCTGATTGTCTAAGACGCCTAATCCTTTGCGACCGAGCATGTCCATCGTTACGAAGAACTTACACTCCGTGAGCGCAATCAAAGGGCGCTCGGCATATGCAAAAGATCCGAGCAAACCTCTTTCTTCCAAATCGAAGGCAATGAAAAGAACGTCACGCTGAAGATCTTCAGGTTTTAATCGTGATGCCATGTCGATCATGGCCGCAACACCGGAAGCGTTGTCACACGCTCCGTTGTAGATCTTTCCACCACGGCTTCCAAGATGGTCGTAGTGGGCACTGACAATCACGTGCCCAGGCAACCTGTTCTTGTGCTTCGCCGACTTGAGGCCAACAAGGTTGACACCTCTGAGGCCTGACCGAGCAAATTTCTGTCGCATCGTCGGGCCGACAGGAACGAGCCCAGCTCGCTTGAATTCTTCGGTGATCAACTTTCTGCTTTTTTCGATATTGGTGTGCGAACGCCCGGCAAATTCATCGCTGCCAAGACGCTCTAAGACCGATGTCAAACGATCTTCAAATACGGTGGGTTTGGTCGTTGGCCTGGAGGCTTGGCCTTCGGCCACTGGCATGGGCAGCAGAAGGACCAACAAGAAAAGAAGGACCACTCTCACCATGAGATGCTCTCCGCCATCCATGAACTGAAACACCACGCGACGCTCGAAGCCTAACATAGCGGGAGGCGCACGCGTGATCTGGTTGAGGAGATGCTCTACGGTTTCGGAGGGGGCAAGAAAATGCCCACGACTAAGAGTCGTGGGCATTGAACATCCGCATCCATCACAATGCGTTCTCGATCACATCGCTTGGTTAGAGCAAAGCGATCTCGTTTAACGGTACAATTCTCAGTTGATAATTCAAATGACGAAACCATTTCGTCAAGATTGGGCGATCACCCCGCTCGGCAACCATCCCGATGGCTCGGGCAACAGCGGCCAAGGAAAGGCGCTTTCTTTTCGCGGAATCAGCATTCTCGATGAGGAGCTCTAAGCTCCGAGTGTCCTGGATTGCCGACAAAGCGGAAAACAGCTGAACCTTATGAGCGACCGAACCATGGCGCTTGAGCACTTTGCCCAAGATGTCCACGACATCGTAGTCACCTAAAATGGCCAACGATTGCCCATAAGCTCTTTTCAGTTCAGGACGGCTTTTCTGCAGCAAGCGATCACGGATCGGCTTCTGCACCGTCTTGTCCTCGAGCAGAGCCAAAGCAATCGCCGAATACTTGGCAATAGCCGTATCCCCACTACTCCGGAAGTGCTTCTTGATCAGTCCCTTGGCATCCTTCTCGCCAGCAAGACCGAGAGCCAAGTCAAAGGCAGCCTTCGTTTCTTGATTCAAGCGTTTACGGATCAGACGCCGGTGAAGGGTCTGTCCAGCAGTCTTATCGCCAGAGATTGCCAAGGCCAATGCGGCAAAGGATCGAGTTGAATTCAATCGCGCGTTTTGGACCTGATGATTCAAAATTCCGACCGCCCTTTTGCCGCCAATTTCGCCCAAGGAAATGGCGCAGAAGTTCCTCACTAAGACGTCGCTATCTTCCAAGCCGTGCTTCTCAATGAGATCGAGGACGCTTGACTTTTTGTCAGACAACATCGATTCATCAGTCTCAAGCTTGACACGCAAGCGTGCTTGGTAGGCTGCAAGTTCCCCGATCACGCGACTGGAGAATTCTTCCGATGTATCGTCGCCATTGAATGCTCTTTCTAGCTCTTCCCACTCAGAGCGGTAGCGACTGGAAAAGTCGACTTGCCCCAAAGCAGCTGCAGCAGATCTACGGACGCGAACGTCCTGATCCTTCAACGCGCGTTTGATTGTATCCAAAGACTGAACCGACTGGTGTAGTGCCAAGGCATCGACTGCCACAGCGCGAAGCGTCGTATCACGTAGCGGGTGAGCAACGTAGTAATCCAAGTAGCGCCGCGCGCGGGGGGTCTGAAGCATGCCAAGAGCATAGATGAGCGCTGCGTCAACATCGCGTACGCGGCGGCCTTTCTCCAAGCGCTCGATCAGAAACTTGGTGCTCTCCAGTTTACCAACCAGACCAATGGAGACGGCCGCGTAAGCGCGCTCCATGTTGGTGGTCCCACGATCTCGACTCAAGAACTTGAGCATCGGCAAGGCGCCTTCTTGCTGGAGTAGTCCCAGCCCTAAGATCGCCGCCTTGCGAACATCTCTGTGCTTGTCTTTCGTGAATGGGGTCAACCACGAGACTTGCTCCGCACCACCGATACGCCCAATGGCCAGGGCCGCTTCGACCCGAACCAAATGACTGTCGTGCTTGAGCAAGGACTCCAAGAGTGGCAAGGCCTTCTTCACGACGACCTCATCATTCGCATCAATCAGAACTGCTTGATCTGTTGCATCTTCGCCGGTGAACAGGTCACGATTCTTCTCGACATTCTTATGCCGCAATTGATACCGACGTTCGAGATCAAGGTAGTGAGCCTCATTAAGTACCCACCAATTCTGCCACGAGACTTCGTCCACCCCTTGCCTCAGAGCTCCGGTAGCACCGCCACGTTTTGCTTTTCCAGGTGCGGCTCCACCGACGCCAGGGGTGCCACCCGTTGAGGCTCCGCCACTGCCGGAACCATTGGTCCCACCGTTGGTGCCACCATTGCCACCGCCTGAAGGGCCAGCAGGAGTCGGTGCAGGGTCGCCACCAGGCTCACTATTGCCCCCAGGGCGTTCACCGTTGCCACCAGGAGCAAAAGGGGCCCTCTTGCCGCCGCCGGATGGGGCCCAGCCGCCCCTTTTTCCGTTACCGCCAGGGCCTCTGTAACCGCCGCGTGCCGGTTTAGGCTTCGCTCCGCCGCCGGAATCGATCACCTGACCCATGGCGAAACCCGACAACGCAAAGGCCATCAGTATGCTCAGGGCTAAACGGGCGACTATATCTCGTTTTTCAATCATGACTTACGTCCTTTCGAATTCCAACAAGACGAAGGGTGATTCGACTGCTGAACCTGTTCTTGGCACAGGGGACCACTTTGGTCTTATAGAAATATCGCAAACGTTGTTCCCGAAGCACTCAGGAGAAGCCAAATTGAGAGGAAAGCCTGGGGTGTTGTTATCCTTCCAGGTGGGAAAATGCCCGACAGTTTCGGGCTAAAACTCCTAAACAACTTGTGATAAAGATCTTATGATCAAAGCCACACGAACGGAGCACGCCTTTTGAATTCAGGTGATACGGCAAAACCCCAAACCGACACCCGAAGATTGATCAATCGACTCCTGTCCTACATGTCGGGCAGGCGCAAAGTGATCGGTTTCGCTCTGCTCTCCATGGTCGTCTTTGCTCTATGCAAAAATTTCCCCATTCTGGTCATCGAGCGCCTTTTGGACACAGTCTTCGCCCCAGGGCAAGACTTAGAGTCCGCTAAATCTGATCTCACCCTCTACGCGGGGCTCATCCTGGTGTCTGCCTTCATAGGCGGGATCAGCTACTGGTTTAACGAGTACCTGTTCAAGTGGATGTCGTATCACATCTTGGTGAGCATGCGCATGGACCTCATGGACCATGTGTTGCGCCTCCCGCTACGTTTCTTCAACAAGCAGCGCATGGGAAGCCTTGTTTCACGCGTCACCAACGACGTGCAAATCAGCTATCGCACCATCAACATCTTCATGAGCGAAATCATCCTACTGCCAATCATGGCAGTCACGGCATTGGCTGTTTCGTTTGCGATTTCGTGGCAACTGTCCCTGTGCATCCTACCCTTGATTCCTTTGATGATTCTTCCCGTCCTGCGTTTGGGGAAACGAGTCAAGAAACGCTCAAGGCGGGGATTAGAATCGTTAGAAGACACCACCGAGATCATGCTGCAGACCATTTCGGGCATCCGGACAGTCAAATCGTGCCATGCAGAAGACTTCCAACTCGATCGATTCCGGGCCTCTAACGCCAGCTATCTCGAACGTGCCATGAAGGTGGTCAAGACGAAATCCAAGGGCCGCGGCCAGATGGATTTCCTCTATACCGCTGCTGTGGCCGGGTTCATTCTTGGTGGTGGTCATTTGGTCTTGAACAAGACATGGGGTTTGACGGCAGCAGACTTTGTTGCCTTCCTGATGGCCGTCACAGCGTTCTACCGCCCTCTCAAGCGGCTGGCATCGGCGTTTAACAACTTTCAGGAATCTCTGGCGGCGACCAACCGTATCTTCGAATTGCTCGATGCGCCTATTAGCGAAGAGCAGGTTATTGATGGCAAGCCGATCTCCGGCATCGATGGCGATCTCGTGATTGAGAACGTGAGCTTTGCCTACGATCGGAACGGTGTCCAAGCCCTCAATGGTGTCAGTTTCAAGATCGGCAAGGGTGAGACTGTTGCGCTGGTGGGGCCGAGTGGCGCTGGCAAGTCCACCATCGCCGATTTATTAGCCGGATTCTATCGCCCCGACGATGGCCAAATCCTCGTGAATGGCCAAGATCTTTGGTCGCTGGATCGCCAGAGCTACCTGGAACGGGTGGCGTTGGTCTCCCAATCTCCATTCGTTTTCAACACCACAATTCGGGAGAACATCCTCTACGGTGACAAGAACGCCACAGAGGAAGAGATTCGCCACGCCGCAACGCTGGCGAATCTACAGGACGTGATTGCCGAGCTCCCTGAGGGTTATGAAACCGTCGTCGGTGAGCGGGGTGCGGCCCTCTCAGGTGGTCAATTGCAGCGCTTGACGATTGCTCGGGCTTTACTGAAGAAACCAGATTTGCTCATTCTTGACGAAGCCACCAGTGCCCTCGACGTTGGCAACGAAAAGCTGGTTCAGGATGCGATCGACAATTTGGCAGCTGAGCGGACGACCTTGGTTATCGCCCACCGCCTGTCCACAGTTCGTTCTGCCGACCGTATTTTGGTTCTGGAAGATGGCAGAATCGTCGAAATGGGCAATCATGATGAGCTCCTGGCCCGCGGGGGCGCCTACGCCGAACTTCACGCTCTTCAACTCAATTGAAGCCAGCCCACGGCCGCCCTATACTACCCCCCATGCCCATTCTCGCTTTGATAGCAAGGAAACAAGATCAAATGAGCCGAGTAGACGGACGCGCAAACGACGATTTGCGCTCTTTGAAATTGACCCCGCACTTCATCGACACAGCTGATGGTTCGGTTTTTGTCGAATGGGGCAAGACTCGGGTCATTTGTACCGCCATGATCGAGAATCGGGTTCCCCCTTTCCTGGTCAACACCGGACTTGGCTGGGTAAGCGCCGAATATGGCATGTTGCCTGGCTCCACTGATCGCCGCAAACAGCGGGACGGACGTCGTGGTGGCCAAGTCGATGGCCGCACGATCGAGATCCAGAGAATCATTGGTCGGGCCTTACGCGCCATCATTAATCAGAAGAACTTGGGTCAACGCACCATCTGGCTCGACTGCGACGTCATTCAAGCAGATGGCGGCACCAGGACAGCCTCAATTACGGGGGCTTATGTCGCTCTCTACTTGGCCGTCAAGAAAATGCTCGATGCGCGTATCATCAAGAAAGACCCACTTACCGGAGGCGTTTCTGCCGTCAGTGTTGGCGTCGTCAATGGTGAACCGATGCTCGACCTCTGCTACGAGGAAGACAGCCGCGCCGACGCAGACTTCAATTACGTCATGTCACATGAAGGCGGCATCATCGAAGTCCAAGGCAGTGCCGAGACAGCACCGATCAATCCAGAAGTTTTCTTCGCATGCCACAAACTTGCAGAAAAAGGACTCAAAGAACTGATGAGCATTCAGAACACTGCTCTCATCAGTACGCTTTGAATTAAATCGATGAGTTCACACACTTTCGTTATTGGTTCGAAGAACCCGAAGAAGGCAACCGAGATGCAAAACATCTTGGCTGATTGCGGCGTCAACGTCGTCACCGTCTCGGATCTACGCCCGGACATACAAAGCCCTGAAGAAACTGGGACAACATTCCAAGAGAATGCTGCCTTGAAGGCGCTCTACTTTGCCAGTGCCACTGGCTATGTTTGCATCGCCGATGACTCAGGCCTGGAAGTTGACGCGCTCAGGAACGCTCCAGGTGTGTACTCATCTCGTTACGCTGGAGTCGACGGGGACGACGCGGCAAACAACTTGAAACTTCTGCGTGAAATGCATGGAGTTCCAACTGAGATGCGCAGTGCGCAATTCAGAACCGTCGTTTGTCTCGCCGTGCCAGGTCAAGTGATGCTCGTAGCAGAGGGAGTGGTGCGCGGGCGAATCCTTGAAACGCCGCAGGGAGAAGGTGGCTTCGGTTATGACCCACTTTTCTACTATCCAGAATTTGATCGCAGCTTCGGTCAAATTCCTGCTGAACAAAAAGCCAGCGTGTCTCATCGCGGGCAAGCATTAGCCAAGCTCAAAATCGACATTCCAAGTTTCATCAACATCTTTGAGAATCGACAAAACTTTTAATGTCGACATCACGCGCCCGGACGAAACTCATCCGCAACTTCTGCATCATCGCGCACATCGACCATGGCAAGTCGACGCTCGCTGATCGCATTCTGGAAATCTCTGGCACCGTGGCCGATCGCGATCGCCGTGACCAGATGCTGGATGACATGGAATTGGAACGGGAACGTGGCATCACCATTAAGGCGAAGGCTGTCGAAATCCACTGGACTAAAGACGGCGTCGAGTATCTCGTTCAC
This sequence comes from Planctomycetota bacterium, assembly GCA_047639315.1. Taxonomy (GTDB): domain Bacteria; phylum Planctomycetota; family DRQF01; genus S139-23. The sequence continues at coordinate 5,899 of JBLINQ010000020.1, read as the reverse complement.
TTGATTGACACGCCCGGCCATGTTGACTTTAGCTATGAAGTGTCAAGAGCCATGGCTGCCTGTGAAGGTGCCCTGCTCCTCGTTGATGCGGCCCAAGGTGTAGAAGCTCAAACTGCAGCCAACACCTATCTGGCCGTCGAAGCCGACCTCGAGATCATACCGGTTCTCAATAAGCTTGATTTGCCGACCGCACGCCCTGAAGAAGTCGCCGAAGAAATAGAAAACGTCTTGGGCCTTCCGGCAGATGATATTCGCCACGTGTCAGCCAAGAGTGGGCAAGGAGTCGCCGAGCTTCTCGATCTCGTCGTCGATACCTTCCCGGCGCCAAGCGGTGATCCGGAAGCCGGGTTGCGCGCTATGGTCTTCGACTCTCATTTCGACGATTACCGCGGCGTAATCGTTTACGTTCGCGTGGTCGACGGAACGATCAAGAGACGTGATCGCATCAAAATGTGTGGAACCGGTCTGACCTACGAAGTCATCGAGCTCGGTAAGTTCCGACCTCAGATGGTGCCCACCCAAGAGATGATCGCCGGCGAAGTTGGCTACATCATCTGCAACATCAAAACCATTCACGACGTCAAGATCGGCGACACCGTCGCTCATGCGAAGAGTGATGTCGTAGCCCTTGAGGGTTACGAAGAACCGGTGTCCTATGTCTTCTGTGGCATCTACCCAGCTACCGCTGGCGATTACGACGAACTCCGGCGCGCTCTGGCACGCCTGCATCTGAATGATGCTTCTTTCAACTACGTTCCAGAGACATCCGACGCACTCGGATTTGGTTTCCGAGCTGGCTTCCTGGGCTTGCTCCACATGGAAATCGTCCAAGAACGCTTGGAGCGTGAGTCTGGCATCGACGTGGTCCAAACACCACCGAACGTGACTTACAAACTCACCCACCGAGACGGTAGCGAAGAGATGATCTCCAGCCCGTCAAAATTGGCGACTGATGGCAGTGTCACAGATGTGGCAGAGCCGATCGCCGACATCAGCATGATCGTTCCCAAGACATCGATTGGTGCCATCATGAAACTCTGCGGTGACCGGCGCGGCATCTTCGTTCGCACCGATTACTTGGGAACATCTCGGGTTCTTTTGCAATACCGGGTCCCCTTAGCCGAAGTCATCTTCGACTTCTATGATCGTTTGAAGAGCGCCACCCGGGGATTCGGAACAATGGATTACCAAGTCACTGCCTATGAAGTCGCAGACTTGGTCAAGCTACGAATCTTGGTCAACGGCGTTGACGTCGATGCCCTCAGCTTCATCGTCCATCGGAATGTCGCCGAGCGACGGGGCCGCCAGATCCTTGAGAAACTCAAAGGTGAGATCCCAAGGCATATGTTTGAAGTACCACTTCAGGCAGCCGTCGGTGGTAAGATCATTGCTCGTGAGTCGATCAGAGCTATGAGCAAGAACGTAACGGCAAAATGTTACGGCGGCGATATCTCCAGAAAGCGCAAGCTGATCGAGAAACAAAAAGCCGGTAAAAGGCGCATGAAGACCGTGGGCAATGTCGAGATACCGCAAGAGGCCTTCTTTGCCGCTTTGAAATTGGATCGCGAGAAATGACCGTCTCAACCGAGTTCGAATCTGAAGGAGATGACAACATCCTTCCACTGGTTCAGAACAAACCGGAAGAACCGCCCATCCTTCGCGACCTCATCGAGAGTTTTGCTTTTGCCATCATTATGGCTCTGGTGATCAAGAACTTTCTCGCTGAAGCCTACAAAGTGCCAACGGGTTCGATGGAACCAACCATTCACGGCGCCCAAGAAAACGGCGATCGAATCTTGGTCAATAAATTGGTCAACCTGATTCGCGATCCACTGCGCTGGGAAATTTGGGTCTTCAAATATCCGAACAACCGGCAAGTGAACTATGTCAAGCGCATCGTCGGTGTTGGTCCCGAGAGTATCTCGATTATCGATGGCGACATTTACACCGCTCCATTCGGAACTACGGAACAATCACTCAGATTGCTCCTTGAGGAAAGACGACTTCGCATCGAGACCAAACCCCGTTCGGTGCAGGAAGCCATCTTCGCGCGCTACCCTCGTATTCTCCCAGATAAGACCGCGTGGGATTCATTAGAAGCCTTCCGTGACGACTGGATCGTCTCGCGCTCTAACTTGCCGGGTGCAACCGAATGGAATTTCGACGGCGGCATTGTTGGTGTTTGCGGCGGGCGCAGCATGGTCCACTTTCGCCACGAGATCAAAGATCAACGAGATCCGTTCCAAGATGTCGGAACGACAAATCACTACGGTGAATTTGAAGTCGGCGACCTACGGCTCGACTTTGTATGTAATCCACGCCAAAAAGAAGGCATGATCTTATGCGAAATCCGTGATCCCCAGCTTGATGAGTTCGTCAGGGCTGAGATCCCAATAGAGGGCGGCTCGAACACCGGCGGAGTCTACATTGGTAAGAGGCGAATGCTCAGCTTGGACAAGGGCCTTGTCCCTGTCGGCAAGGAATCGCGAATCCGCTTCACCAACGTTGACAATCAGATTGAGCTGGAAATCAACGGCACCAGATACGCTTCAATTTCCTACGACCACATCCCCCGCATGCTCTCCGGTCAGGCAAAATGGCCAGCCGGAGTTGGCTTGGGCGTCGCCGGTGCCAACGTACATTTCGTGAACGCTCAAATCTATCGCGACATCTACTACCGTGGAGGTGGCGGCGGCCTTCGGCGCTCGATCTTTGAGCCTTCCTACCCGAGCTGGCGCAGTGACATCCCTGAGGGACATTACTACGTTTTGGGTGATAACTCGCCCGCCAGCAATGACTCCCGCGAGTGGCATCGGAAGACCATCAAATTCATGGATAGTGAGATCGAACTCGAAGGAGACACCATGGCCGTGGTTGATCCGGAAGTTCTCGAGGATCGCTTAGATAACCCCTACACTCTCTCCGAGACTCTGAAGAACGGGGAAACGGGCTCTGAGCGCTACTTTGTTGACGATTTTGGCAACAAACACAAACTCAGTAAGTATGGCTCAATCAAAGGCATCGATGAAACGCCATCGCCATTAGTGCCCAGGCATCTTTTCATAGGTCGTGCCTATGCGGTATTCTTACCGCTCAACCGAATGAAGTTAGTACGTTAGAGGACTTTATGAACACCAAAGCAAACTCGACCCCAAAAGGATTCTGGCGCGAAAACGTCGAAGCCCTCACCTTCGCCGTGATCATGGCCTTGGTGATTAAGCAATTTGCTTTTGAAGCGTACAAAGTGCCAACTCAGTCGATGGAGCCCACGATCATCGGTCGTGAGTTTGGCGGCAGCCGACTCATCGCCAACAAGTTTACCTATATGCTGCGTGACCCGGCCCGCTGGGAAGTGATGATCTTCCACTATCCCCACAACCGCATGCTCAATTATGTAAAGCGCGGGGTTGGAGTTGGTCCAGAATGGATGTTCATTCGCGGCGGCGATCTCTTCCTCGCCGACTACGACCTTGACCGCGATGCGGCTTTCGCCTCAGCCAAGGTTCTTCGCAAACCACGTGCTCTTCAAGATCGACTTTTCGACATGAACAACTGCATCCCACCAGGGAAGCGTGAGGTCGAGAACTTCCGTAGTTATTGGGTGAACGAGAACGGTGGCTCTGCAGGTGGCGTAAAGCCCAACTTTGACGAGAACATTGTTCATATCGACGGGACCAAGAAACCAGTCCGCGTCCGCTTCACCAGGCCGGCAAGTGAGATGAGTGCCATTGGCACCAAGGACAGAGTGATTTGCAATCGGCGCTTTGATGACTGGTCAGCCCGGGCTCCCGTCGTTGGCGACTTCAGTAAGTTCCTGGGCATGGCTTTCCCTGTCGGTAAAGAAAACCTGGAAGATTCCGTACCCGTTGGCGACGTGCGCATTCGTATTGAAGTTAAGCCAAGTGCGTCCGACGGCAAGGTCCTCTTCGAGATTCGTGATTTCTCCCACCAAGATCCCATTATCGTAGAGATCGCCGTCGAGGGAGCGAATGAGAAAGGAAGTATGACTCTGGGTAGTGTCAAGAAAGACATCGCAGGACGGGTCCCAGCCGACAGTTGGACCGAGATTTCTGTCTCTAACTGCGATGACCGGATTGAAGTTCGGATCGATGACGAAGTCGTGCTGGAATACGACTACGAGCACGAGATGTTCCCAGCGGCCCGTGCCCTGTTGAGCAACTCACAACTTGACCCAGCACCTATTACCGAGCCACTCAAAGAGAAAGCACCAAGGAAGGCCTTTGAGAATGCCGTCCTTTGGGGTTTCTCCGGTGGTAAAGCCGATTTTCGCGAGATCGAGTTTTCCCGCGACAACTATTACACCGAAGCCGGCGCCACCGACTTCCATATTCCTGCCGACAACTTCTTGATGCTCGGCGACAATTCCCCTGATAGTTTGGATGGACGCGGTTGGCGTGTATCGGAGCTGCAATACAAAGATGATGATGGCAAAGTCGTCACCATGTACGGCGACGCAGAAGCCGTGAACGAATCACCGGTACGTCCCATTTCCAATCCATTCGACAGCAACACAAGATTTCAAGATGTGTACGGCAACATGCATCATCTTGATCCAGCCCGAATCGTTATGGTTCCAAAGAAGGTTGGCGACGGTGTTGAAGAAATGTTGGCCTCAAAAACCTACTTGGGCAACTTCGTGCCAAGGAAGTTCATTCAGGGACGCGCATACATGACCTTCTTCCCCATCTTCCAAATCGGGCCAATTCGTTGAGCCTCTTCGTTTGCAAAGATCTTCGAAAGAGTTACCGCAAGAAAGTCGTGATTCGTGACGTAGCACTTCGCGTTGAAGAAAAGGAAATTGTCGGCTTGCTCGGCCCTAACGGGGCAGGCAAGACGACAACCTTCTCTATGGTCATGGGCCTTATCCGCCCAGACCACGGTCAAATCGAATTCAAGGGTCAAGACATTACGAGCTTTCCTGTCGCCAAACGCGCACGCCTTGGAATCGGCTATTTAGCACAAGAGCCATCCGTCTTTCGCAAACTGAATGTGCGCGACAATGTCCTGGCTGTTCTCGAGTGGGTTCCTGGGCTCAATGCCAAGGATCGGGTCGAGCGCATGCAATCGATCCTCGCTGAGTTGCGCTTAGATTCACTGGCTGATCAAAGAGCGGATCTACTTTCAGGTGGTGAAAGGCGGCGTTTAGAAATTGCCCGCATTCTCGTGACCGAGCCGCGGCTGGTCCTCTTGGACGAGCCCTTTGCCGGTGTTGACCCGATTGCCGTCGAAGAAATCCAAGAGCTTGTGTGCTCACTTCGCGACCGTGGCATCAGTATTCTCATCACTGACCACAACGTTCGAGAAACACTCTCGATCACAGACCGCTCCTATATCATCGCCGAAGGTTCGATCCTAAAGCATGGTCCTGCCGCAGACCTCGTCGACGACGAGCAAGTCCGTCGAGCTTATTTGGGTAAGAGCTTCGCCATGCCTGAGCTGGAAAAGCGACGTGACACGCCCCCCGCTCCTTCGGAATAGTTTTCGAAGTCGTCGCCACTCGGCCCCTATCTCAAGAAGAGCCAGTTCACTGGGCGCTCATAGCGTACTTTTAGAAGCCCTTTGCTCATGTTTTTGAGCGAGTCAAAACGTGTTTTCACAGAATTTTCGGCGCCGACCCCCAAATCCGCTCCTTGAAAGGGCGCCATACACCATGTGCATGTGCCCTCCTGGGGTGAATACTCCATGCCGCTTTTTACCCAAGTTATCCACAAAGAACATCGCCTTATATTTATTATTAAGACGCAACAGAATTGCGGCTTATGCACCGAAGTCCCATCAGTTGTTAACGATCTTTCAAACAGAACTATCCCTAATTCAACCCGTGGAATATCTAATTTACACAAATAGGCCATTTTGTATTTCAACCAAACATTGTCCC